>DASWOO010001125.1:0-5305 GCA_036404335.1 Kofleriaceae bacterium | reverse complement strand
ATCGACACCGCGTCGCCGTAGGTCAGGCCATAGCCGTACGCGAACAGCGGATCGTACATCGCGTCGCCGACGTTGATCGGCGTCTGGCAGTCCGAGCGCGGCCACGAGTACGACAGCTTGCCGGTGAAGTCGACGTTGACGCCGCCGCCGGCCTTCTGGAACAGCACGTCGGCCACGCCGCCGCCCTCGGTGCCGGGCAGGAAGCCGGCGACGAACGCGTCGGACAGGTTGATCTCCTTGTTGACCCACAGCGGCCGGCCCGACAGCAGCACGGTCACGACCGGGACGCCGGCGTGGCCGTGGACCGCGGCGAGCAGCGCCTGGACGTCGGCCTCGGGGTACTTCGCCTGCCTGCCGAGCGTCATGCTCGACGAGATGTCGCCCGCGCCCTCGGCGTACGGCGTCTCGCCGACCACGGCGATCACCGCGGCGTACTGCGAGAAGTCGGGGTTGGCCGCGGCGAGCTCGGCCGCGGTCGCGTACGCATCGACCTTGCCCGCGCCGACGGTCTCGCGGATGCCGGCGAGGATGGTCTCGCCCGAGGCCGCCGGCAGGTCGGCGTTGGTGACGTCCGCGCCCTGCCAGCTGATCGTCCAGCCGCCGCTCTGGATGCCGAAGCTATCCATGCCGTTGCCGACGACGAGGATCTTCTTGTCGGTCGGGCGGGCGAGCGGCAGCACCGCGTCGTTCTTGAGCAGCACGATCGACTCGCGCACCGCCTGGCGCGCGAGGTCGCGGTGGATCAGCGCGGCGTCGTTGGCGTCGCGGCGCGCGGAGGGCTTGAGCGTGTTCGCGTCGAGCAGCCCGGCCCGCGCCTTGACCCGCAGGATGCGCGTGACGGCGTCGTCGATCCGCGCCACCGGGATGTGCTTCGGGTCGGTCTCGGGCAGCGCGACCTCGGCGATCGTGTTCGCGATGAACGCGACGAGCTCGGCGCGCGCCGGGATCATGAACAGATCGATGCCGGCGTTGACCGCCTGCGGGCAATCGCTGTCGCTGCAGCCCGGGACCTGGCCGTGGCCGTTCCAGTCGGTGATGGTCAGGCCGTCGAACTTGAGCTGGCCCTTCAGCACGTCGGTGATCAGGTACTTGCTGCCGTGGACCTTGCCCTCGGCCGGGTGATCGCCCGAGCCGGCGTTCCAGCTGTTGAACGAGATCATCACGGTCTGGCCGCCGCCGGGGCCGAGCGCGCCCAGGTAGCCCTGCGAGAAGATGTTGATCAGGTCGGCTTCGCTGTGCTGGTTGTTGCCCTGATCGGTGCCGTCGGTGGTGCCGCCGTCGCCGATGTAATGCTTGGCGGTACCGAGCACGCCGTGCAGGTGTTTGCCGTCGGCGTCGACGTCGCCCATGCCGCGGAACGCCGCCTCGCCGTACCAGCGCACGATCGCCGGGTCCTCGGAGAAGCCTTCATATGTCCGGCCCCAGCGGTCGTCGCGGACCACGGCCAGGGTCGGGCCGAACGCCCAGTCCTGGCCGGTCGCGCGGACCTCGGCGCCGGTCGCCGCGCCGATCTGCTGGATCAGGCACGCGTCGTGCGCGGCGCCCAGGCCGATGTTGTGCGGGAACAGGGTCGCGCCCATCACGTTGTTGTTGCCGTGCACGGCGTCGATGCCCCACAGCACCGGGATCTTCGTGCCGCCGACCGACGGCGACGCGGCATAGTACGCGTCCGCCAGCGCGCGCCACTCGGCGGGCGTCGCGGTGCGCTTGCCGCCCGGCCACGACCCGCCGCCGTTGAGCATCGAGCCCAGCGCGTACGTCGTGACGTCGCCGGGCAAGGTGCCGGCGATCTCGCCCTGCACCATCTGCCCGACCTTCTGCGCCAGGGTCATCTGGCCGACCAGGCCGGCGACCTGCGCCTCGATCCCCGCGTCCTCGACGACCGCCTTGACCAGCGCCGGCCACGTCGTCATCGGCTGCAGCGCCGGCACGTCGCGACACTCGTTCGCTGCGGCCCGCACCTCGATCGCGACCTCGGCCGTCGCCGAGCCCGCCGCGTTGCCCGCGGTCACCGTGTACGTCGACCGCGCCGACACCGCGCTCGGCGTGCCCGAGATCGTGCCATCGCTGCCCAGGCTCAGCCCCGCCGGCAGCGCCGGCGCCACCGACCAGCGCGTCACCTCGCCCATCACGAGCGGCCGGTCGGGCGCGATCGCCACGCCCACCGTCGCCGTGATCTCGGCGCTCGCATAGCTCACGCTGCCCGGCGCGACGCCGCCGCCGTCGTCGTCGCCTCCGCCATGGTTATTCGACTGGCGGTTATCGCCGCAACTGGCGAGCAGCGCAGTCAGGCCGAAGACGACCCAGGGTGCTTTCATCGCCCTCATCTACGCCACGTGGCCGACGCGCGGCAATAGATGGTCTGGTGCACCTCACTACCGCGCCGCGCAAATGCTCGCGCCCAACACCACATCTCCAAAGCGATGTAATCCAGCTCGCGATTCGCGCCGCCGGCGCCCGTGTAGGCAGTGCGCGCCGGTGACGCAAAATGGATATTTCGGACGATTCGCTCAGACGATCACCTCGATCAGCGAGATATCGTCGTCGTAGCCGACGGCGCCGGTGTAGTCGGGGATGCAGTTCAGGAACTTGCCGAAGATCGATTGCGGCGGCGCGGACCGGGCGATCTCGAGCAGGCGATCGAAGCCGACCATGTTCTGGTGGCGATCGCGCAGCTCGATCAGGCCGTCGGAGAAGGCGTAGATCCGGTCGTCGGTCGCGACCTGGTGCTCGACCAGGTGGTGCTGGGGGAAGCCGAAGCGGTCGGCGCCGAGCGGCAGGCCGGTCGAGCCGATGCGGGTGACCTCGCCAGAGACGTGGCGGATGATCAGGTCGGGATTGCCGCCGTTCCAGACCTGCAGGCGGCGCGCCTTGCGGTCGAGCTCGCACATCGCGCCGACGCAGAACATGTTGGCCGGCAGCATCGCCGCCAGCTCGTGCTCCATCTGGACCAGGACCTCGATCATCGAGGCGCCCTGCTCGGTCGTGCGGTAGAAGATGCCGGCGAGCGGCATCGTGACCAGCGCGCTCGACAGGGTGTGGCCGGTGACGTCGCCGATCATCCAGCGGTAGCGCTCCTGGCCGGCGCGCGCGCCGAACACGACGTCGCCGGCGAGCCGGTCGGCCGGCAGCACCAGGTGGCGGACGTGGGTCGGGTCGAACTCGCCGCGCGCGAAGATCCGGTCGAAGATCGTGCGCGCGACGTCGAGCTCGCGCTCGCGGCGCTCGTGCAGCTCCGCGAGCTCGGCGCGCTGGCGGGAGGCCTGGCGCCGGCCGGCGAACGCGGTCAGCAGCATCTCGATCTGCTCGATCAGCGCCTGCTTGGTGAACGGCTTCTCGATGAAGTCGTCGGGCTGGCGGAACGGCGGGAGCGACGTGTTGCGCGGGTCGCTGCCGCCGCTCATCATCAGGATCGGCAGGTCATCGCGCGACTTGCGGACATGCTCGACCACGGTGTCGCCCAGGCCGTCGGGCAGCCGGCGGTCGAGCAGGACCAGATCGAAGCTGTGGCGGGCGATCACGTCGATCGCGCCCGCGACACTGTTGGCGACCTCGACGTCGTACTGCCGCAGATAGCGATTGATCGTCCCGCCGATGATCTCGTCGTCCTCGACGACCAGGATCCGCGCCAGCTCGAGGCGCGGAGCGGGCTCCATCATGTCGTCGCCGCCAGCGTGACGACGGCGACGTTGCCCGGCTCGCGATAGGTCAGGCTGGGGAAGCAGGTCTGCCGGACCAGCGCGATGCCGCGGCCGTTGGGCGAGTCGCTGAGCTGGAGGTCCGCGGCCAGCGCCGCGCGCCACGGGAACCCCGGGCCCTCGTCGCGGATCGCGATCTCGATCGTCGTGTCCTCGCGCACGACGCTGACGCGGACCCGGCGCGCCTTGTACGGCTCGGCCGCGAACCGGCGCGCCAGCTCTTCCTCGAACCGGTGCTCGCGCAGCAGCTGGCCCTTGAACGTCGTGCCGATCTCGAGGTTGCCGTGCTCGATCGCGTTGAGCAGCAGCTCCATCAGCCCGAACCGGCACATCCCCGGATCGGGCAGCAGCGCCGCGACGACCTCGACCACGGCCTCGGCCTCCTCGCGGGTCTGGCACTCGAGCTCGAGGCAGCGCGAGCGGTGCACCGGATCGGAGGGCTTGCCGGATGTCCGGCGCACGGGAGCCATGTGCGTCAGTCCAGCTTGAACATATGATCGAACTTGGCCATCTGCAGGACCTCGCGCGGCTGGCCCTGCAGCCCGCGCAGGTGGACGCGCTGCATGTCGCCGTGGACGCGCTCGCGCAGCAGCAGCAGCATGCCCAGCGCCGAGCTATCGACGTACTCCACGCTGCTGAAGTCGACGATCCACAGGCGTGGCTCCTTGGACAGCAGCTGCTGGAAGTCCTTGATCAACCGGAAGTCGAAGCGCCCGCTGATGCGGACGGTGATGGTGTCTTGATGGTCGGTGACTTGGATCATGCCATTTCCTCGGAGGGCCTCAGAACAGCTCGACGCTGCCCGTGGTGAGCGATTGCTGGGTGACGATGTCGCGCTGGACCTGCGCGTCGGCCGCGGCGAGGTCGGTGATGTCGCCGGTCTGGCACGCGGCGCGGACCAGCTCGATCTTTCCGGAGATCGCATGCAGCAGCTGGGTCAGGAGATCCTCGAACTGCAGCGCCTGGATCGCGGCGTCGGCCTCGAACTGGATCCGCGACAGGATCTGCAGCGAGCCCGCGCTCATCTCGGCGAGCTTGGCGATCGTGTCGTCGAGGTGCTTGTGGCTGGCGACCGCGTGGTCGAGGTCGGCGCCGGCGAGCGTCGAGACCGCGGCGCTGGTGTTGGCGAGCGATGCCGACTGCACCGCGAGCGCGTCGCGGATCGCCTTGCTCAGCTCGCCCGACTCGTGGGCCAGGCCCTTGATCTCGTCGGCGACCACCCGGAACACCGCGCCGGCCGCGCCGATCCGCTGCGCCTCGATCCGCGCGTTGAGCGACAGCATCCGGGTCGTGCTCGCGATCTGCTCGATCTTGCGGCCGCTGGCGGTCACCTGCTCGGTGTGGCCGCGCAGCGACTCGACCTCCATCATGATCTTGACCGAGCTCGTGCTGATCCGGACCATGTCCTCGACGAACCGCGACAGCACGTCGCGCAGCACGTCGACCAGGCCGACCTCGCCGTGGCGGCCGTTGACCTCCGCGAGCGCCCGCTCGAACATCGCGCTCTCCTGGACCAGCTGATCGCGCAGGGTGGAGAACGTGGAAAATAACCGCGTCATCGCATCGGTCAGGATCGCGCGGGCGCGCGTCAGGTCGGTCAGCACCTT
>DASWOO010001124.1:0-1791 GCA_036404335.1 Kofleriaceae bacterium | reverse complement strand
CGCCGCGCCCCAGGTCGCGCCGTGATCGGTCGTGCGCTTGACGAAGACCTCGCCGGACTGGAGCATGTAGCCGGCGTACGCGGTGCCGGCGACGCCGACCGCGACCGCGACGTGGACGACGGTGCCGGGCGTCGGGCCGGGAGTCTGGACGGTCAGCGCGAGCGGCGGAGAGAACGTGGCGCCGTGATCGTGGCTGACCACGACGTAGCCGTTGGTGCCGCTGCGGAACACGCCATAGAGGTCGGCGGTGTCGGCGGCGATCTTGTGGGTCGCGTTGGCCGGCGTGGTGGTGCAGTTGACCAGATCGGCGCTGACCATGACCGGCAGCGTGGTGGTCGCGGCCTCGGCCAGGCAGTCGGCGGTGCAGCCATCGCCGCTGGTCGTGTTGCCGTCGTCGCACTCCTCGCCGCGGGCGAGCTGGAGCACGCCGTCGCCGCAGCGCTCGACCTGGCAGCTCTGGCCGCAGCCGTCGCCGTCGGTGGTGTTGCCGTCGTCGCACTCCTCGTTGGGCGTGGCCATGCCGTCGCCGCACACCGTGACCGCGATCGTCAGGGTCGCGACGTTCGACGTCAGCATGCCGTCGGACGCCTCGTACATCAGCTGGTCGGGGCCGGCGTAGCCGCCGTCCGGCGTGTAGACCAGGTCGGGCGCGGTGCCCGACAGCGTGCCGTGCATCGGCCCGGCGACGATCGTGTAGCTCAGGCTCGCCGTGTCGGCGTCGGTCGCGGCGAGGGTGACCACGCCGGACAAGTTCTGCGCGACGTAGGCCATGCCGCCCGCGGCGACCGGCCCGGCGTCGTGGGCCGCCACGGTGATCGTCACCGTGACCGTCGTGACCTGATCGCCATTGCTGATCGTGATCGTCAGCTCGTCGCTGCCGATGAAGCCGGCGGCCGGGGTGTACGTGAACTTGGGACCGGTGCCGGTGACCGTGCCGTGGCCCGGCGGGGCCGCGGTGTAGGTCAGGGTCCGGTCGGCCGCGTCGGTCGCGCTCGCGTCGATCTCGACTGCCGCGCCCTGGTTCGTCGTCACATAGATGTGGGGAGACGCCAGGATCGGCGGGCCGGCCGGACGGTTGTTGTCGCCGCATGCGAGCAATCCTGAGGTGCTCAGTGCGAGAACCGCGAGGAGCGAGTGTCTGAACATGTGGAAATACCTCGGCCGTACCCGGAGAAACGTGGGGTAGCGGCGAGGTAGCGGCTACTGGACAAGATCTGGTTCGTAACGATGGCTACCGAGCCCCGGGGCTCAGGCCTGGGTCTCACACAACGTCGACGGAGTTTTGTTGGTTTTCGATCACGCGGCGGCCATCGAGGGTCAGCCGCCAGCGCAGGCCGCGGCGGGTGAGCTCGGCGGTGTAGACCGAGTCGACATACAGCGTGCGCGCCCACGCGGCCGCCGGGCCGGTCGCGACCAGCAGCGGGAGCAGCAGCGCGTAGTCGCCGGACAGCTCGCAGGCCAGCACGGCGCCGGTCAGCGGCGCGTGGGTGGTCGCCGCCATCGCGGCGGCCATGCCGACCAGCGCATAGGCCGGCGGCGCGCTGATCACGTCGCCCAGCACGGCGTGCAGGCCGTAGGCGTAGAGCGCGCCGGTGCAGCCTCCGATCAGCAGCGTCGGGGTGAACGCGCCGCCCGGGTTGCCGGAGCCGACCGCGGAGGCGGTCGCGATCGGCTTGGCGACGAGCAGCCACACGATCACGCCGAGCGCGAGCTTGCCGTCGAGCAGGGCCTCGAGCGGCTCGAAGCCGTTGCCGGCGACCAGCGGCAGGCCGGCGAGCACCGCGCCGCACG
>DASWOO010001123.1:0-1773 GCA_036404335.1 Kofleriaceae bacterium | reverse complement strand
TGTGGCTGCGGCCGCGCGGCGGCAACCCGTACGAGACCGTGGTCGAGGGCGAGCGCGAGACCCTGGAGGTCACCAAGCGCACCTTGCAGCGCCAGCAGCTGACCTCGGTGCCCGGCACGTTCGGCGACCCGATCCGCGTGTTGCAGACCTTGCCCGGCCTGTCGCGCGCGCCGTTCGGCCTGGGGTTGCTCCTGGTCCGCGGCTCCAACCCCGACGACTCGGGGATCTACGTCGACGGCCACGAGGTTCCAGCGCTGTTCCACTTCCTGGGCGGCCCGTCGATCTTCAACGCGCAGATGCTCGACTCGATCGACCTGTACCCCGGCGGGTTCCCGGCCCGGTTCGGCCGCCACCACGGCGGCGCGGTCGCGCTCGAGCTGCGGCCGTCGACCTCGGACGGCGTCCACGGCGAGGCCAAGGTCGACTTCCTCGACGCCGGCGGCTACCTACGCGCGCCGATCACCAAGGACCTGTCGATCGCCGTCGCCGGCCGGCGGTCGTACGTCGACGTGTTCATCGGCCTGTTCGTGCCGCAGCCCGACAAGGGCGGCCAGCGCATCGTCACGCCGGTGTATTACGACTACCAGGGCCGGGTCGATTACAACCTGCACGACAACGGCCGGCTCAGCGTGTTCGCGATCGGCTCGTCCGACGAGCTGCACGTGCTCAGCAAGGATCCCGACGCCGAGCTGTCGACCGACCTCAACACGGCGGTGAAGTTCTTCCGGCTGATCGGCACCTACGAGCGGCCGATCGCCGGCGACCTCAAGCTGACGATCTCGCCGGCGTGGGGCCGCGACTCGCTGACCCTGACCGGCGCGCAGGCCGACGCCGCCGGGCCGTTCACCAGCGTCGACGTCATCAACAGCACGCTGTCGTACCGGATGCGGGTCCACGGCCGGCTCGATGCGCGGCTCACGCTCGACACCGGCCTCGACATGCTGTCGCGGGTCACCAGCTACCAGGCGCTGGTCCCGGTCGACGACACGCTGATCAACGCGCGCGGCGTCGACATCCCGCCGTCGCAGCTGTACCGCGGGGCGCAGCTGATCGGCCTGGCGGGCTACGCCGACCTCGGCATCGACGTCACCGAGCGGCTCAAGCTGGTCCCGAGCCTGCGGCTCGACGGCTACCTGATCGACGGCGTGTCGCTCGGCTCGGTCGACCCGCGGCTGGTCGCCAAGTACGCGCTCAGCGCGCGGTGGACGATCAAGGCGTACGTCGGCCAGTTCAGCCAGCCGCCGCAGGCCGAGGCGCTCGACAAGCGGTTCGGCAACCCGGCGGTCGGCCTCGAGCACGCGATCCACACCGGCCTCGGCTACGAGTGGAAGCCGGATCGGCTGTGGTCGATCGACAGCGAGATCTATTATATCCGCCGGCGCGGCCTCGCGGTGTTCACCAGCGAGGTCGTGCAGAACGGCGACGGCTCGTTCACGCCGGTCAACTTCGTCAGCGAGGGCATCGCCGACTCGTACGGCCTCGAGCTGCAGATCAAGCGCGAGATCAGCGAGCGCGTCTACGGCTGGCTGTCGTACACGTTCAGCCGCGCGCACCAGCGCAACCACCCCGACTCGGAGTGGACGCCGACCCCGTTCGACGAGCCGCACGTGCTCAACGCGGTCGCCAGCTGGAAGCCGGGGGGCGGCTGGGAGCTCGGCGCGCGCTACCAGCTCGCCAGCGGCCGGCCCGACACCCCGGTGATCGGCGCCACGTACGACGCCGACACCGGCCGCTACGTCGCCGTCCGCGGCGTCGCGCGCTCGATCCGCACGC
>DASWOO010001122.1:0-1878 GCA_036404335.1 Kofleriaceae bacterium | reverse complement strand
GGCGGCGGTCGCCAACGGCGACAAGACCGCCAGCATCAAGATCAAGAACGACGGCAACATCACCGAGGTCACCAAGGGCGACACGACCAACTACTTCGGGTGGATCGGCAAGGACGTGCTGGTGCTGCCGAAGAAGTCGGGCGACAAGTCGGCGATCGCGCGGTGGACCAGCGGCAAGGGCGCGTTCGCCAAGTCGGACGCGGCCCGGCTGCTGGCCAAGACCACGACGACCGGCGCGGTGTGGTTCGCGGGCGACAAGCCCAAGGGCGCCGACCTCGGCGGCGCGGACTTCCAGACCGGCTATGGCGCGATCAAGTACGGCAGCGCGATGTACGACGTCGAGCTCCACGGCCAGCTGGCGACCGCCGCGTCCGCGACGGCGTTCGTCGCCAACACCAAGCAGCAGCTGGAGCAGGGCAAGAAGCTCGCGGCGGTCAGCCCGCAGCTCAACAACGTGCTCAACGCGGTGTTCATCACCAGCGCGGACACCGACGTGTCGATCAAGGCCAAGATCGGCGAGTCGGACCTGCTCGGCGTGCTCGCGCTGATCGGCAACTAGCCGCCGACGAGCCGGCAACTGACGAAGACCATGACGCCAGATCAAGCCAAGGAGCAGGCGGCGCGCGCCGCGCTGGCCGAGCTGCCGGTCGCCGCGCCGGGCGGGCCGGAGCTCGTCATCGGCATCGGCACCGGCTCGACCGCCAAGCTGTTCATCGCCGCGCTGGGCGAGCGGATCGCCGCGGGCCAGCGCTACGTGTGCGTGCCGACGTCGAAGGCCAGTCGGGCCCAGGCCGAGGCGCTCGGCATGACCGTGCTACCCGACGACGGGCCGTGGGACATCGCCGTGACGGTCGACGGCGCCGACGAGGTCAGCGACGCGCTCGACCTGATCAAGGGCGGCGGCGCGGCGCACACCCGCGAGAAGATCGTCAACTTCAGCTCGCGCAAGAACGTGATCATCGTCGATGGCTCGAAGCGCTCGCGCCAGCTCGGCGAGCGCTGGCCGATCCCGATCGAGGTGCTGCCGTTCGCGCACCTGGCGACCCACCGCCACCTGGCGGCGTTCGGCACGCCGGTCCTGCGCATGGCCGGCGGCGCCGTCGTCCACACCGACGCCGGCAACCTGATCTACGACCTCGCGACCGGGCCGATCGCCGATCCGCGCGCGCTCGATGGCCAACTGCGCGCGATCCCTGGCGTGGTCGAGACCGGCCTGTTCGTCGGCCGGGCAGACGTCGTGCTGGTCGCGAGCGCGGCCGGCGTCGAGCGCCTGGCTCGCTGAGCGCGCGCTCGTTATTTTGCCGGGGCCGGCGCCGGGGCCGGGGCGACCGGTGCCACCGGCGCGGGCGCCGCGTCGACCCGGGCGGTGTCGGGGCCGAGCGAGCTCGGCAGCGGCGCGAGCTCGCCCGCCGACGGAAGCATCGCGATCTCGATGCGATGGTTGCGGGCCGCGTCCTTGATCGGGTCACCATCGCCGGCGCCGCCCGCGATCAGGCCATGGCCGTCGACGCCGCCCTGCACGAGGTAGCGCGCGACGCTGACCGCGCGCGCGGTGGACAGGTCCCAGTTGTCCTTCGGCGCCTTGGCGTCGTCGGTGTGGCCGGTGATCAGGAACCGGCGATCGGTGTAGTGCTTGAGCGCGGCGCCGACCTGGGTGACCGCGATCTTGCCGGCGTCGGACAGCTCCGACGTGCCGGTGGCAAACAGCGCATCCCCGGCCAGGGTGAGCACGACCAGGCCGCGGCGCGCGGCGACCGTGATGTTGGCGGTCTTGGCGAGCTGCTTGGCGAGCTCGTCGGCTGCGGCGTTGCGCCGGTCGAGCTCGCTGCGATCGGCGCTACCGGCCGGCGCGGCCGCCGGCGTGCTCTGCGACGCGCT
>DASWOO010001121.1:0-3803 GCA_036404335.1 Kofleriaceae bacterium | reverse complement strand
CGGGGGGCAACCAGCGGTGGGGTCGGGGGGCAGCCAGCGGGCGGGTCGGGGGCAGCCAGCGGTCGGGTCGGGGGCAGCGGTCGGGTCGGGGGCCGTCAGCGGTCGGGCGCGTCACCAGGGCCGCACGTCTGCGCGGCGGCGGCGAAGCGGCGCCGGGCCGTGGCCAGCGCGCCGGGCGCGCAGCTCTCCCGTCTCCCGCGAAATAATTTCGCTCTGGGAGGCAGCGCGCGCTCGAGGCGATGGGCTGTGAGCGGGCCGCACGACTGACCCGCGCGCCACGCGGCGGGCCGGTCATCAGCCCGTCCACAGGTTCTCCCGCCACCTCTGCTCGAGCGCGGCGACGCCGGCTCGCTATCCGAGCTTCTTGCTCATGATCACGCGCTCGACGGCGGTGAAGCCGCTGCGCTCGTAGAGCCGCCTGGCCGGGTTGTCGGGGCGGACCTGCAGGTGGACCGCGCGCACGCCGAGCGCCTGCAGCTCGGGCCCGAGCAGCTCGAGCACCGCCTGGCCCGCGCCGCTGCCGCGTGCGTCGTCGTCGATCCACAGCTCGGTCAGCCAGGCGTCGCGGCCGTTGAACTCGAGGTCGTAGCCGAACGTCACCAGCGCGTAGCCGACGGGCGCGCCGCGGCGTAAGACCAGCCACAGCCGGCCGAGCGAGGCGTCGCCGAGCAGCCGCGCGAGGGCGGCCTGGAGCGCCGCCGGCTCGAGCGTGATCGCCTCGTGCGCGTTCAGCGCTGCCGTGCGCGGCAGCACGAGCGCCAGGTCGGCGGGATGCGCCAGCCTCAGCGTGAACATCGCTACTCGCGATCGAGGTAGGTGTAGCTCGACAGGCCGGTGCGGAACCGGTTGATCAAGTTCCGGCTCTCCTCGATGGTCAACAGCTTCTTGCGCAGCGCCTGCTCGACGGTGTTGCGCAGCCGGCCGATCAGGTCGATCGGGTTGTAGTCGACGAACGCGAGGACCTCGCTGATCGTGTCGCCGTTGACGACCTCCTTGATGTCGTAGTCGCCCTCGCTCGACAGCTGGACGTGCACGGTGTGCGTGTCGCCGAACAGGTTGTGGAGGTCGCCGAGGATCTCCTGGTACGCGCCGACCAGGAAGATGCCGAGGTAGTAGTCCTGGCCCTCGGTCTTGGGGTGCAGCTCGAGCACGTGCTTGACGTCGCGCAGGTCGATGAACGAGTCGATCTTGCCGTCGGAGTCGCACGTGATGTCGGCCAGCGTCGCGCGCCGGGTCGGCTCCTCGTTGAGCCGGTGGATCGGGCAGATCGGAAACAGCTGATCCACCGCCCACGCGTCGGGCACCGACTGGAACATCGAGAAGTTGCAGAAGTAGGTGTCGCTCAGCGCCTTCTCGAGGCCCTCGAGCTCCTCGGGCACGTGGTCGCGGTTGCGGACCAGCATCAGGACGCGCTCGCACGTCGCCCAGAAGAGGTTCTCGCACAGCACCCGGTGCTCGAGCGACAGGTGGCCCAGGTTGAACAGCTGGAGCACCTGATCCTTGTACTCGACGGCGTCGTGGTACGACTCGAGCAGGTTCTTGGCCGAGACGCCCTGGTACGTCTCCCACATGTTGGTGACGAGCGGCGGCGAGGGCTTGGGCAGGTCCTTGGGGACGTGGGTGTTGAACTCGGTGACGCCCAGGACGTTGACGACCAGCACCGAGTGGTGCGCGGCGATCGCGCGGCCCGACTCGCTGACGATGTTCGGGTGCGGCACCTGGTCGGCGTCGCAGATCTCCTTGATCGCGAACACGACGTCGTTGGCGTACTCCTGCACCGTGTAGTTCATCGATGACGCGAAGTTGGTCTGCGAGCCGTCGTAGTCGACGCCGAGCCCGCCGCCGACATCGAGGTAGGCCAGGCCCTTGGCGCCCATCTTGTACGTCTCGACGAACAGCCGGCCGGCCTCGCGCAGCGCGTTCTTGACGCTTTTGATCGCCGAGATCTGGGAGCCGAGGTGGAAGTGCAGCAGCTTGAGCGTGTCGACCTCGCCCCACGCCTTGAGCTTCTGGACCGCGTCGACCATCTCCGCCGCCGACAGGCCGAACTTGGAGAAGTCGCCGCCCGACTGCTCCCAGCGGCCGGCGCCGCGCGACGACAGCCGGGCGCGGATGCCGAGCGACGGCTTGATCTTCACGCGCTCGCTGACCCGGTGGATGTTGTCGAGCTCGCTCGGCTTCTCGACGACGAGGATCACCGTCTTGCCGAGCTTGGACGTCAGCAGCGCGGTCTCGATGTACTCCTCGTCCTTGTAGCCGTTGCAGATGATGATCGACTCGTCGTCCTGGTGGATCGCCATCACCGCCAGCAGCTCGGGCTTGCTGCCGGCCTCGAGGCCGTAGTGGAACGGCCGGCCGAACTCGATGATCTCCTCGACCACGGTGCGGTTCTGGTTGACCTTGATCGGGTACACGCCGCGGTACTGGCCGCCGTAGCCGTACTCCCGGATCGCGCCGTTGAACGCGCCACACAGCAGCTCGATCCGCGCGCGCAGGATGTCGCTGAACCGCAGCAGGATCGGCAGCTGGATGCCGCGCGCGACCAGCTCGTCGACCAGCTCCTTCATGTCGATCGCGCCCGGCGTGCCAAGCTGCACGACGTTGGTCGGCGGCGACGACGGATCGGACGCGGACACGGCCACCGTGTTCGGCGTGACGATCAGGTTGCCCTGGTCGTTGACCCCGAAATAGCCGCAGCCCCACCGCGGGATGTTGTAGGTGTCGTTGGCGTCGGCGGAGCTCCAGCGACGGAGCGGGTCGTGGGCGATGAGAGCCTTGGCGCGGGCCATTTTGATCATGCAATTACGCATAATTTCCCGGCGATGCAATGGGAATTCGCCCCCACCTCGCGGGACGATCGCCACGGGGCATGCATCGTGCACTTGAGCACGCCGCGGCGGGACGCTAGGCCCACGCCCACCGCGCGCAGGCGTTGCGCGCCCGCCCGGGGCGACGCCGCGGCCCGCCATGGCGTCCGATCCCGCGATCAATGACGCGGGTCCGCGCGGCGGTTCATGCCGAGGTGCCGGCAGAGATCGACCGCGCGAGCGAAGCGCGCGACCGCGCGCATGGCCATCGCTGATATCCCTGCAAAACACTCTCAGAATAGGAATCTGAGATGCGAAGACGTTAAAGCTTTACGATATCTCTCAAATCGGTACTGTATCCGGGAGGGCCCACACTAACTTTGCGCGCGTCCGTCGTCGGGCGCGCCGCCCCGGGCGTCCACCAGGTAGTGGTGTGGTGATGCCCGATCGCCGGGAGATGCAGCATGGACGAAGAACCACAGATCGGTGTGCCATATCGATTTTTCGATTCACCGACCGGTCGCATCGCGACGCGCCGCGCGGTCGAGCATCGCGAAGGCTGGGCCGTCGCGCGCGAGCAGGCTGCGGGCGCCCGTGACACAGCCGCCGTCGCGCGCGAGGTCGCGGCGGACGCGCGCGAGACCGCCGTGACCCTGCGCGAGACCGCGCTATCGGAGCGCGAGCTGCTGACACGGCTGCTGGACGAGGAGGTCCAGGAACGGGTCGCGCTCAACGACGCGCTGTCCCAGCGCGACGAGCTGCTGAGCCAGATGCGCGAGGCCAACGAGCAGCTGGTGCTCGCGACGCTGCGCGCCGAGCAGCTCGCGAAGCTCGCCGACGGGTCGCGCGAGGCGGCGGGGTACAACGAGCGGCGGTTTCGCGCCCTGGCCGCCACCGCGGCCACGGTGATCTGGCACGCCGCGCCGGGGGGCGTGATCGGCGTCGATCAGGACCGCTGGACCCACTTCGTCGGCGCGCCGCTCGACGCGCTCGACC
>DASWOO010001120.1:0-3264 GCA_036404335.1 Kofleriaceae bacterium | reverse complement strand
GGCGGTGGCGCCGTGACTCGCATCCTGATCACCGGCGGGCCACGCACGGGCAAGACGACGCTGGCCGGCGCGCTCGAGGTGGAGCTGCTCGCTCAACGCGGCGCTGGCCCGGCGCCCGCGGTCCGCCACACCGACGACATGATCGAGCAAACGAAGCACCTCGGCAAGGACGGCTGGTCCGAGGCATCGCGGCTCGCGAGCCTGTGGCTCGACGCGCATGGCCCATGGATCATCGAAGGGGTCGCCGCGTCGCGGCGCTGCGCAAGTGGCGCGAGGCCCACCCGGGCGAGCCGCCGCCCGTCGACCGCGTGATCTACCTCCGCACCCCGCACGAGACCCTCATGTCCGGCCAGACCTCGATGGCCAAGGGCGTCGCCACCGTTCACCGCGAGCTCGAGTGCTGGCTCGACGAGCACGGCGTCGCCACCGAGTACCGGTGATCACTGCCATCGCAGACCTGTTCATCTTCGCGTCGATCGTCCATCTCTTTCTGGCGCTCGGCGCTCTGCACGCGACCACCCACAAAGGATTCCAGACCATCATGTCCGCTCTCGACGACCTCAAGACTCAGTACACCGACCTCAAGACCAAGGCCGACGCGCTCGTCGACTTCGCCGCCCAGCAGGTGACGAGCATCGCGACCCTCAACGCGCGCATCTCCGACCTGGAGACCCAGATCGCCGGCGGCACCGTGGACGAGCAGGCGCTGCTTCGCGCCGTCATCGACGACATGCGCGCCGAGACCAGCAAGATGGCGGCGGCGGTGCCGTCCATCGCCGAGCTCGGCCCGGTCGCCAAGTAGTCCAGATCGCCGTGATCGACCGCGAGCGCGCCGAGCAGCTGCTTCGCGCCCGCGCGGCGCGGCGGCACCGGTCCGCGCTCACCAACGACTTCACCGCCGAGTGGTTCCCGGACCAGCGGCGGTTCTACGAGGACCCGGGCCGCCTGGTCGCGGCGATCTGCGGGCGCCGCGCCGGCAAGACGCGCGGCGGCAACCGGCACTTCGTCAAGGCAGCGAGTCAGACGACGCACGGCCGCTTCCTGTACCTGAACAGCACACGGCTTGAGGCGCGAAAGCTCGCGTGGATCGGGGCGCGCGGCGACGGGATGAAGTCGCTGTGCGAGCGATACAAGCTCGAGGCCGTCGCCAACGAGAGCGACCTGTCGATCCACTTTCCGGCGATCGACTCGTGGATTTACCTGATGGGCGCCGACGACGAGGCGGGCATCAGCAAGGCCCTCGGCATGCCCTACCACGAGGTGTGGTGGGACGAGGCGCAGAAGATCCCGAGCAAGCTCGCGCCGACCATCCGCGACGTGCTGATGCCGACCCTGCTCGACTACCGCGGACGGCTGCGGCTCACGGGCACGCCGATCCGCAACATGGCTGGCCTGTTCTACGACGTCACCCAGCCCAACATGGCGCTGCGCCGGCGCGGTTGGGGCGTCCACCACTGGAACCTGCTCAGCAACCCGTTCTTCGGCCGAGCCGAGGAGCGCGGCGGCCAGTGGTTCGTGATCGCGGGCATGGGCGAGGTGGTTTCGGGGCCGCACGAGCTGGGCGAGCTCGAGGCCGCGGTGGTCGGCGCGCGGCACACGCGCGGCATGCTCGACCTGCAAGAGCTGCTTGGCGGGCCCGAGGTCGCGCCACTCGACTCGCCGACGATGCGTCGCGAGGGCAAGGGCGAGTGGGTCCACGAGGACAGCAACCACGTCTACTGGGCCCACAAGGTTCGCCGGGACCAGCTGTGCTACGCGCCGGCGCGGATGCGCGACGACGGATTCCCCGACGTCGTCGCCGCGATGAACGACCTGCCGGGCTACCCCGATCGCGAGTACTTCCTGGCGTTTGGGAACGACCTCGGCACCCGCGACCCGTATGCGTTCTGCCTGTGGGCCTGGTCGATGTCCGACCAGGTGCTCTACGAGGTCGCCTCCTACTCGCGGTCCGGTCTCGACTACGATGAGATGGGCGCTCGGATGCGCGCGGTCAGCGAGGTCGTCCGGATCGGTATCACGGTCGCGGACGCCGGCGGCGGCGGCAAGCCGGCCGTCATGGGGTGGAGCAAGACATGGCAGGACCGCTACCGACTGCCCATCATCGAGGCGACCAAGGACAACAAGTACCAGGCGATCACCATGCTCAACACCGACATGGTCAACGGCCGCATCCGGGTGCGCGAAGGGGGAGCGCTCTTGGAGGAGTGGCTAGTACATCAATGGTCCAGCATCGTGTCGTCGACAGGTCGCCAGATCGAGGATCCGACCACGCCGAACCACGTCTCCGACGCTGCGCTTTATGCCCACCGCGAGTCCTATCACCATCGGTTCCGTGAACCGCCGCCGAAAGTCCTGCCAGGCAGCCCGGAATCTCTGCTACAAGAAGAACGGGAGTACGAAGACGTAGCCCTTGTCCCGATCGAAGGCCCATACGGTAAGCGGTGATGCCGACCAGGCGCTGGGCCTGCTCGTCGCCGCGCGTGCCGCCGGTTTCGAGATCGCACACGTGACCGTCGGCAACTGCCGGATCGAACTGCGGACGTCGCCGGCTGCTCTGGCTCCACAGGACGAATCGCCGCAGCGTGACCCGCGCGAGATGATCTACCAGCAGTACGGCGGCGAGCTGTATCGCCGAGCCGTCAGCGGCGCATCGAGCACGAGCACGAACACTCCGGCCGTTCCCGGCGCCGACCTGCAGCCCGCGATCGAGGTCGACGGGTGATCAACTCCTATCCGCACCAGGTACGCGGGACCACCATGAGTGGCTCGCCGCCGAAGTAAGGACCCCGCCGACTCGCGGCCCGGGCGGCCGGAGCCGCTCGAGCTGGTCGACGCCGCGCCCCAGAAATGGTGGCCCGCATCGGTCAAGGGCGCCGATGCCACTGCGGCGCTCTGGCACTGGATCGACCAACGCCGCGCGTACCTGCGCGGCTGGTGGACGATGGACCTGATCCACGAGGCCATCTACGAGGGTCGGCCGCTCGGCCGCCGCACTGCCACGATGGACTTCCTGCGGCAGCAGAATGCGGCCTCGAGCAGCCTCAACATGCTGCAGTCGATGATCGACACGGTCGTCGCGCGCAACGGCAAACGCCGTGCGATGCCGGTGATCGGCTGCGACGACGCCGAGTACACCGAGAAACGATACGCGCAGCGCGCGAGCCGGACGCTGCGCCGTAAGATGGGCACGCCGCACGTCGAGATCGAACTGCCGCTCATGATGCGCGACGCCGTGATTCGCGGTGACGGCTACGTGATGCCGAT
>DASWOO010001119.1:0-5324 GCA_036404335.1 Kofleriaceae bacterium | reverse complement strand
GACGAGGACGACGACGAAGACGCCGAGGAAGAGGCGGAAGCCGCCGAGGAAGAGGACGCGGCGGACGACGACGAGGCCGACGAGGCCGAGGACGCGGCCGACGGCAAGGCTGCGGCCGACGACGAGGACGACGAGGACGAGCGGCCCGCGAAGAAGCAGTCCGCCGCCAAGAATGCGTCCGCCGCCAAGAAGCCGCCGGCCAAGAAGGCGTCGGCCAAGAAGGCGCCCGCCAAGAAGGCCAAGCCCGCCGCCAAGAATGCGCCCGCCAAGAAGGCGCCCGCAAGGAAGGCCAAGCCCGCCGCCAAAAAGGCGCCGGCCAAGAAGGCGCCCGCCAAGAAGGCCAAGCCCGCCGCCAAGAAGCCGCCCGCCAAAAAGGCGGCGCCGAAGAAGTCTGCCAAGAAGCCGGCCAAGCGCCGATAGCGACCGCGATCGGCAGCCGCCGAGCGGCGCAAGAATGAAGCAAGCACCGCTGATCGCGCGACGAGGCGCGGGTGGATCTCGCGCCGAGCTCGCCCGGCTACCGCCGGCCGCGAACGCCTGGCCGCTGCGCCACGAGGCGCGGGTGCTGCTGGCGCCGAGCTCGCCGGGCTACCGCCTGGCCGCTGCGCGGCCAGGCGCGGCTACGCGTCCGCCCAGTTATCCGCGATGCCGATGTCGACCTCGAGCGGCACGCTGAGCTGGTAGACGCTCTCCATCTCCAGCTTGAGCGCGGTGCCGACCTCCTCGGCGATCGCCGGCGGCGCCTCGAACACGAGCTCGTCGTGCACGGTCAGCAGCATCTTGACCGGCCACTGCTCCCGGGCGATGCGGCGCGCGGTCGCCAGCATCGCCAGCTTGATCAGGTCGGCGCCGGCGCCCTGCATCGGCGTGTTCTGCGCGACGCGCTCGGCCGCGTGGCGGGCCTGCGGCGACTTCGACATCAAGTTCGGGATCGGCCGCCAGCGCCCGAGCAAGGTCCGCGCCCCGCCCTGCGCGCGCGCCAGGGTAACGATGTCCTCCATGAACTTGTGGATCGTCGGGAACCGCTGGAAGTAGCGCCGCGAGTACTCGGCGGCCTGGCTCCGCGTCACGTCGAGCGCGCGCGCCAGGCCGAAGTCCGACTGGCCGTACGACAGCCCGTAGTTGACCGCCTTGGCGATCCGGCGCTGCTCGGCGGTCACCGCCTCGCGCGCGACGCTGAACACCTCGGCCGCGGTCTGCGTGTGGACGTCGACCTTGTCGCGGAACGCCGAGCTCATCAGCGGATCGCCCGACAGGTGCGCCAGGATCCGCAGCTCGATCTGCGAGTAGTCGGCCGCGATCAGCACGTGGCCCGGCGCGGCGACGAACCCGCGGCGGATCTGCCGGCCCAGCTCGCTGCGGATCGGGATGTTTTGCAAGTTCGGATCTTGCGACGACAGCCGCCCGGTCTCGGCGACCACCTGGTTGAACGTGGTGTGCACCCGGCCGGTCAGCGGGTTGACCAGCGGCGGCAGCGCATCGAGGTACGTCCCCTTGAGCTTCATCAGCTCGCGGTGGTCGAGGATCGGCCGCACCACCGGGTGCGCGTCGACCAGGGTCTCGAGCGTATCGGCCTCGGTCGACCAGCCGGTCTTGGTCCGCTTGACGCCCTTGGTATCGAGGCCGAGCTTGTCGAACAGCAGCTCGCCGAGCTGCTTGGGCGAGCCGATGTTGAGCTCGGTCGTGCCCGCGGCCTCGTAGACCCGGTGCTCGAGCTCGGCCAGCTTCAGGCCGACCTCGGTCGACAGCCGCTGGAAGTGCGCGATGTCGACCGAGATGCCGATCCGCTCGATCTCCGCGAGCAGCAGCGCGACCGGCAGCTCGACGTCGCGGTACAGCGGCAACAGCTTGCTCGCGGTCAGCCGCGCCGGCAGCTCGGCGCCGATCGGCAAGAGCGCGTGGGTGATCGCG
The DNA here is from genome assembly GCA_036404335.1 of Kofleriaceae bacterium. Taxonomy (GTDB): domain Bacteria; phylum Myxococcota_A; class Polyangia; order Haliangiales; family Haliangiaceae; genus JABFXX01. The sequence goes on along the minus strand of DASWOO010001119.1, from coordinate 3,413 downwards.
CCGGCCCACGGCGCCGCGCGCTCGACCGCCACGCCCTCGAAGCTGGTCTTGGCCTTGCCCGCGATCGTCGCCCGGGTCGGCAGCACCACGCCGCCGAGCCGCTGGACCACGGCCTCGCCCGGCTCCGACTCGGCCGTCGGGTCGAGCAGGAACGCCGCGATCATCGTGTCCTCGGTGATGCCCTCGACCCGCACCCCGGCGATCGCGAAGCCGCGCGTCACGGTCTTGGCGTCGTGGACGATCTTGGCCACCGCCGGATCGGTCAGCACCGCGTACAGCGGCGCGAGCTCGTCCGCGGTCGGCGCCGGCGGCGCGCCGATGTAGCGATGCGCCAGCGGCACGTAGGCCGGCGCCTGGCCGTCGATCGCGATCACCACCGAGACCAGCGCCGCGCGCTCGGGCCGCTCTGGCGACAGCTCCACCGTCATCGCCAGCCGGCCCGCCGCGCGCGCCGCCGCGGCGAGCTCCGCGAGCCCGGCGCCGACGACGATCCGCGGCTCCGGCGCCTCGGCCACCGTCGCGAGCTGGTTCATGTCCGGCGCCGGCACGACCTCGACGTCGTCGGCCGGAGGCATCTTCATCTTGACCTTGTAGACCAGCACCTGGAACTCGAGCTCGGTGAACAGCTGCAGGAGCTCGGGCAGGTTCCAGTCGCCGACCACCAGCTGATCGAGCCGCGTGGGCAGCGGCACGTCGCGGCGCAGCTCGACCAGCTGGCGCGACATCTGGACCCGCGCGAGCTGCTCGGGATCGCCGAACGGTTGCTTGGTGGCGATCCGCGGCACGACCGGGTTCTGCGCGATCAGGTTGGCGAGCGTGCCGTACTGCTCGAGCAGGTTCGCCGCGGTCTTGCCGCCGACGCCGCGCAGGCCCGGGATGTTGTCGCTGGTGTCGCCGACCAGCGCGAGGAAGTCCGGGATCTTCTCCGGCGGCACCCCCATCTTCTTGATGACCTCGTCGCGCGTGTACGTCTTCTGGTGGAGCGCGTCGATCATCGACACGTGCTCGGACACCATCTGCATGATGTCCTTGTCGGCGCTGAAGATCACGACGTCCCAGTCCTGGGCGCGGGCCTGCTCGACCAGCGTGGCGATCACGTCGTCGGCCTCGACCCCGGGCACCGCGATCACCGGCCAGCCCAGGCCATCGACCACCTTGGCGAAGTAGTCCATCTGGACCTGCAGCTCTTCGGGCGGCTCCTTGCGCGTCGCCTTGTACTCCGGGTAGAGCTCGGCGCGGAACGTGCGTTTGCCGGACTTGTCGTCGAACACGACGACCATGCGCTGCGGCCGGAAGTCCTCCTCGAGCCGCATCAGCATCCGCGAGAACACGTAGAGCGCGCCGGTCGGCATGCCCTCGCTCGTCGACAGCCGGACCTCACGGCGCTCGCCGCGCGAGCTGTTCATCAAGCCGTAATGCGCGCGGAAGATATAGCCGTGGCCGTCGACGATGTAGAGCTTCTCGGTCACGGCGCGGACTCTAGTACGCGACCCTGACCTCCGCACCGCTCAAACCGCCCGATCCCGACCGCCAGGTTGGCGCGCCGCGTGCGCGTCAGCCCGGGGTTTTGTATGGCAAGATGCCCGGCATGCACCGTATCGTCGTCGACGCCATGGGGGGCGATCACGCCCCTGACGAGATCGTGCAGGGCGCTGCCGAGGCATCGCTCGCGCTGCCGTCCGCCGAGATCATCCTGGTCGGCGACGCGTCCGAGCTCGGCCGGCTCCTGCCGCGGATGCGCCACGACGGCGCGCGGGTCCGCGTCCACCACGCGCCCTCGTTCATCGAGATGGACGAGAAGCCGGCCGAGGCGCTGGCGGCCAAGCCCGAGGCGTCGATCGTGATCGCGGCCGATCTGGTCGCGCGCGGTGAAGGCGACGCGCTGGTCTCGGCCGGCAACACCGGCGCCAGCGTGCTGGCGTGCGCGCGGCGCTGGACCCTCTTGCAGGGCGTGCGGCGCGCGGCGCTCGCCGCGGTCTACCCCACCGAGCTCAAGCGCGGCGAGAAGGACGACCCGTTCTCGCTGATCCTCGACGTCGGCGCGACGATCGACGCCACCGCCGACGATCTCGTCGGCTTCGCGGTCATGGGCTCGGCGTACGCCAAGCTGGTGTCCGCCAACCGCCGGCCGCGCGTGGCCCTCTTGTCCAACGGCAGCGAGGCGGGCAAGGGCCCGCCCGGCGTGGTCGCGGCGCACGCGGCGCTGGTCGAGACCACCGAGCTCAACTTCATCGGCAACATCGAGGGCCTCGATATCCCGCGCGGCGTCGCCGACGTGGTCGTGACCTCGGGCTTCGTCGGCAACGTCGTGCTCAAGATGCTTGAGGGCGTGTCCGAGACCGTCGTCCGGCTCGCGCGCTACGCGCACAAGGAGCGGCTCGCGTGGCGGCTCGGCCTGATCGCGCTGTCGTCGGCGATCGATCAGCTCAAGTCGATCACCGACTGGCAGCAGTACGGCGGCGCGCCGCTGCTCGGCTTCACCAACCCGTTCATCAAGGCGCACGGCCGGTCCAACGCGCGCGCGATCACCAACGCGATCAAGGTCGCGCACAAGGCGCTCGCCGGCAACCTGTGCGGCAACATCGCCCGCACCATGGCCGAGCTCGACGAGCGCGCCAACCGCCGGCCGCGCTCGGTCAGCGACGCAGCGAGCGGGCCCGTCGAGTCCGCATGAGCGTCGATCATCCGCTCTGGCGGCGCATGACCACCCTCGCCTCGCTGCCGGGCCGGCTCGGCCAGCGGCTGGGCCTCATCGACTACATCCCCGAGGGCCTGCCGCCCGGCGCCAAGCCGCCGCGCCACACGTTCCGCTGGGACCTCGACAAGACGTACCTGCGCACCGAGTTCGACTCGCTCGCCGACCTCGCCAAGAGCGCGATCGAGACCGCCGCCGACAAGCAGGCCTACCCCGGCGCGACGGCGCTGCTCCGCGCGCTGCGCCAGGATGGCCACCGGATCTGCATCGTGTCGGGCAGCCCGACGCAGATGCGCCAGGTGCTGGTCGCCAAGCTCGCGCTCGACGGCATCGACTACGACGAGTTCGTCCTCAAGAACAACCTGAAGAACATCCTGCGCGGCCGGTTCCGCTCGCTGCGCGCGCAGATCCCGTACAAGCTGCCGGCGATGCTGCAGTCGCGGATCGGCGCCCCGGCCGACGCCGAGACCCTGTTCGGCGACGACGCCGAGGCCGACGCGATCATCTATTGTCTCTATGCCGATCTGCTGGCCGGCCGGGTCAGCCTGCAGGATCTCGAGCGCGTGCTGACCGCGTCGCGCGCCTACGACGACGACGCGCTGCGCATCCTCGATCTCGCCCGGCGCGTGCCCAAGCACGACGCGGTCAACCGGCTGTTCATCCACCTCGATCGCCGCTCGGCGCCGGTCGGGTTCCGGCACTACGGGCCGCGCCTGGT
>DASWOO010001118.1:0-2653 GCA_036404335.1 Kofleriaceae bacterium | reverse complement strand
CGCCGTCGAGCTCGAGGTCGGCCTCGTCGCTGACCGCCAGCGCCTCGGTGTGCCGGCCGAGCCGTGACAGCGCCAGCGACTGGATCGCCAGGCCGTACAGGATGCCGACCTGCATCGGCATCTTGCGCGCCCACTCGGTCGCGGTCCGCGCCAGCTCGAGCGCGGCGTCGGCGGGGTTGCCGAGCGCCAGGTGGCCGAGCGCGGTGTACTGCATCGCCCGGACCTCCTGGTAGCGGTCGCGGTTCTCGGTCGCGAGCGCCAGGCCCTGCTCGAACAGCTCGAGCGCGAGCTTGGCCTCGCCGCGCGCGAGCTTGGCCTGGCCCCACGACACCGCGGCGTCGGCCGCCGCCGCCAGGTCGCCGGTGTGGTCGGCGATCTTGCGCGCCTTGCTCAGGTAGCTCTCGGCGCGGTCGAGGTCGCCGACGTCGGCGTAGCACTGGCCGATGTTGGCCAGCTTCTGCGCCATGCTCGCGCGGTCGCCGAGCGACTGGTCGATCTTGAGCGCGCTCTTGTAGTGGGCGAGCGCCTCCTCGTACTCGCCCAGCGCGGCGAACACCATCCCCATGTTGTTGAGCGCACGGGCCTCGAGCCGGGCCAGGCCGACGGCGCGGTAGATCACCAGCGCCTCGGCGTAGCTCTCGATCGCCGCCTCGAGCCGGCCCATGTTCCACAGGGTCGTGCCGCGCTGGTTCAGGATCGTCGCGCGGGCGATCAGGACCTGCGGCGACGGCCGGGCGTCGATCGCGCCGGCGGCGTACTCCGAGCTATCGCACAGCGCGAGCGCCTGCTCGACCAGCCGCAGCGACTCGTCGGCGTTGCCGACCAGCCGGGCGATCGCCGCGCGCAGCCGCAGCGCCTCGGCCTCGAGCAAGGCGTCGTGGGCGTCGCGCGCGTACTGCAGCGCGGGCGCGATCGCGCGCAGCGCCGCCGGCGCCTTGCCGACGTCGATGTAGAACTGGGCGAGCGCCGAGTGCGCGACCGCGAGCTTGCCGGGGTCGCCCAGCGCCTCGGCTTCGCGGCGCAGCGCGTGCAGCTCGCGCAGCTGGGGCGGGCGCTTGGCCAGCCGGCGCAGGATCTCCTCGCGCAGCTTGTGGACCGCGAACCGGCGCTCGTGGTCGGCCTCGGGCAGGAGCACGAGCGCGCGCGCGAGCTGGCGGAAGCCGTCGGCGTTGCCGCCGAGCTCGACGGCGTGGCCCGCGGCGCGCAGGTAGCGCTCGGCCGCGGGCAGGTCGTCGCCGGCGAGCTCCAGGTGGCGGGCGATCAGCGCGTCGTCCTGGCCGAGGCGATAGCCCGGCGCGCCGGCGATCCGCGCGGCGACCGAGCGGTGCATCTGCACCCGGATCTCCGGCGGGATCAGGCCGTAGGCCACGGTCATCGTCATGTCGTTCTTGAACCGGTACTCGTCGTCGCGCCGCGACAGCAGGCCGCGGCGGACCAGCTCGTCGAGCTCGAGCTGGACCGGGCGGCCGAGCAGGTGGGCGAGCGACGCGGCCGTGACCTGGCGGCCGAGCACGGCGGCGTGGACCAGCGCCTCGTGCTCGGCGGCGGGCAGCGCGTCGATCCGCGACAGGATCAGATCCTCGACCGTCGACGGCACGTGGATCGGCGCGTCGCGCACCGCCCAGCGCAGGAGGCCGGGGTGCTCGCCGTCGGGCCCGTCGGGGACCAGGATGCCGCGCTCGGTCAGCGCGTCGAGCAGCTCCTGGATGAAGAACGCGTTGCCGCCGCAGCGCGCCGCGAGCTGCTCGACCAGCTCGTCGACGTCGGGCCCGGGCGCCAGCCGGTCGGCCAGCATCTCGCGCCGCGCCGCCTCGGGCAGCTCGTCGAGCGTGATCAGCTCGGCGCCGAGGTCCCTGGCCAGCTTCTGGATCCGCGGCTCGGGCCGGCTGGTCATCAGGCCGAAGATCGGCCGCGCGGTCGGCAGGCGCAGCAGCTCGGCGAACAGCTCCTGGCTGTCCTGGTCGGCCCAGTGGACGTCCTCGGCGAACAGCACCAGCGGCTTGTCGCTGTCGAGCCGCTGCTCGACCCGGACCAGCAGCTGGACCAGCGTCCGCCGCCGGGTCGCGGCGTCGATGTCGTCGGGCTCGCCCGGATCGGTCGCGGTCGGCCGCGCGCCGAGCAGCATGCCGAGCACCGCGACCGCCGTCCGCGCCTCGCCCGCGCCCTCGTCGCCGGAGAACAACAGCGGCAGCGCGCGGCCGAGCCGGCGCTCGACCTCGAGCGGCGCCGCGTCCTCGGCCAGGCCGAGCACGTCGCGCGCGAGATCGGCGATCACGCCGTACGGGGTCATCGCGGTGCCGACCCGCGCCGAGGTCCGGATCACCAGCGCGTCGCTCGGCCCGATGCCGGCGAGGAACGTGCGGACCAGCCGGCGCTTGCCGACGCCGGCGTCGCCGACCAGCAGCAGCTGGCGCTTGCGCCGGGTGACCAGCACGTCGCGCCACGCGTCGCGCAGCGCCTTGACCTCGAGGTCGCGGCCGTACAACCGGCCGGTGTCACTCCGCTCGCGCAGCTGCTGGGCGCGCTCCTTGGGGCCGCGCAGCCGGTAGACCCGCGCGCGCCGCACGCCCGGATCGGTGTCGTCCTCGAGCTGGCTGCGCAGCGCGGTGACGCCCGGCTGATCGTCGGGCAGATCGACCGCGGCCAGCGCCTC
>DASWOO010001117.1:0-7521 GCA_036404335.1 Kofleriaceae bacterium | reverse complement strand
GGTCCGCCGGGTGTTCCGCCGGCCGCGCAAGCTGCCGATGCTGTACAAGAGCCGGCGCGACGACGGCTGGCTCCTGTCCGGCCTGGCACACGGCGCCGTGGTCCGGATCCGCGGCCCGTACATCATCTCGGGCGGCTGGTGGATGAAGGAGATCTCGCGCGACTACCACTTCGCGGATCTCAAGCGCGGCGAGCGGCTCTGGGTCTATTACGACCGCCACCGCCGGCGCTGGTTCTGGCACGGCTCGATCGAGTGAGCCGATCCACGCTCGCTACTGCACGTGGAACGCGGCGCTCAGGTAGCCGAAGATGCCCGGCACATCGTAGGTCGCGCCGTTGAAGCCGTTGAGCGCGCAGCTGTAGCAGCTCGGCGGGTCGCGATCGAAGATGTTGTTGACGCCCGCGCTGACCGTCAGCCGCGGCTCGGCGGCCGGGCTCCACACCAGCTGGAGGTCGTTGTAGACCGTGATGCCCAGCTTGTTGGTCGACAGATCGTCGTTGGTCGTGTTGGTGTTCGAGCACAGGCCCGGGAAGTCGGCGAACCCGCGGCACTGCTCGGTCATCGAGTGGATGTAGCGCGTGGTCAGGGTCAGCTCGATCGGCGCGAACAGCCAGGTGATCGCCAGGTTCGACTTGAACCGCGGGAACGCGCGCTCGGGCGTGCCCTCGACGGTGCCGGTGCGATCGACGGTCGTCGTCCCGGTGCCGCTCGGCACGACCTCCTCGTACGCGAGCAGGAAGCTCGACGACGACGTCGCGCGAAACTTGCCGGCCGAGGTCCGCGGCGAGCGGTACGAGACCGTGAAGTCGAAGCCGCGGCTGTTGATGCCGCCGATGTTGAGCAGCTGATTGCCGAACGCGTAGATCGTACCGGTCGAGTTGCGCAGGATGCCGGCGCAGTAGCTGTCGTCGCTGCCGAGCACGCAGCGATCGATCTGGTACTGGGCGTCGACCGCCGAGATCGCCTTGTCGAGCCGGATGTCGTAGTACGCGACCTCGAAGTCCATGCCGTCGACCCACGACTGGTCCTGCAGCTGCTTGGGGCTGTAGGCGGCGCTGACGTTGACGCTCTTGGACTTTTCGGCCTGCAGGGCGCGGTTACCGCCGGTGGCGACCGAGATCTGCGGGTTGAGCTGGCTGTAGCTGCCGTCGCCCGGCACGCCGAGCGCGATGCAGCGCGCCTTGACCGCCGGGTCGACGCCCTTGCCGTTGAAGTCGCTGCACGGGTCGGTCAGGGTGGCGTCGAACCGCGACTTGGCGCCGAACAGCTCGCCGATGCTCGGCGCGCGGAAGCCCTGGCCGTAGCTGCCGCGGATCACGAGGTCCTCGATCGGCTTGTAGCGCAGGCCGACCTTGCCGGTGAACTCGGGGTCGAGGAACGAGTACTTCGACATCCGGCCGGCGGCGTTGATGTCGAGCAGCTCGACGCCGGGGATCTTGGCGATCAGCGGCGCGCGCACCTCGGCGTAGGCCTCGGTCACCGAGTAGTGGCCCGAGGTCGGCTGCGACGGCACGTCGGCGCCGTCGCCGGCGGCGACGATCGAGTCGGGCTCGTAGAACCCCGTCAGGTAGCGGTGCTCGACGCCGACCGCGGCGGCGAGCGGGCCGGCGGGCAGCTTGACCAGGGTGCCGCTGATGTTGGCGACCGCGTCGACCGTCTGCTGCTGCGACACGTCGTGCTCGGTGAACGTCGTGAAGTCGAGCATCTGCTTGGTGATCGTGCCCTTGCCGTTGGCGCCGAGCCCACCGAAGATGTTGAACGGCACGCAGCTCGGATCGCCGGGGATGGCCATCGTGCCGCACTTCCAGCTGCCGTCGGCGTCCATGTACGCCGGACCGAGCGCCTCCTGGAGCTTCAGCGAGTTGAACGCGTGGTCGCGGCGCTGGTCCGCGCGGTTGATGCCGTAGGCGACCGTCGCGTCCCAGTTGAACTTGTGGTCGGTGTCGACGCTGAACTTGCCGTCGAGCCCACCCGAGACGTACCAGGTGTTGACCACCTGCTCGAACGTGCGCGGGCCGGCCTCGACCGGGCGGCGGGTCACGACGTAGCCCGGGTTGTTCAGCGGGTCGAGGGTGAAGCCGAACGGGTTGTACGGGTTGGTGACGTCGATGCTGATCCGGTCGAGCCGGTTGCCGTTGCCGCCGCCGGGGCCGATGAACAGCGGCTCGGGCGCGGCCTGGTTGACCGACTGGCGGTTGGTGAACGACGCCTTGCCGCGGATGTTGATGTCCGGGGTCAGCTTGTACGTCACCTGGCTGAACGCGCCCATGCGCTGCGACGGGGTCTCGAGGTAGTTGTACGGCGAGAAGTTGAACCGGTCGGCGCTGGTGAAGTCGTGATAGGTGCCGGGGTAGGACGGCGTGCCCGCGCCGGTGTTGAGCGTGATGTCGACGTCCTGGCCGGTGCCCGGGTCCTTGAACACGATGCGGCCCTGCGGCGTGCCCGACGAGCAGCCGGCCTCGCAGTGATCGAGGCCGGGGATCGGCGAGTCCGAGATCGAGCGGCTCTTCGACAGCACCGAGCGCTGATCGACGAACGTCGCGCCGAACACCATCTGCATCTTCGGGGTGGTCGCGCCCCAGGTCACGTCGTACTTCTCGGTGAAGCCGTCGCCGTGGTTGAGGAACCCGCCGGTGTAGGCGTTGGCCGAGATGCCCTGGAATTCCTTGCGGGTGATGATGTTGATCACGCCGGCGATCGCGTCCGAGCCGTAGATCGGCGAGGCGCCGTCCTCGAGGACCTCGATGCGCTCGACGATGTTGAGCGGGATCGTGTTGAGGTCGGTCGCCGCGGCGACGCCGGAGGCCGACGAGCCGTTAACCCAGCGCACGCCGTCGACGAGCACGAGCACGCGCTTGGAGCCGAGGTAGCGCAGGTCGGCCTCGATCGCGCCGGCGCCGATGCCGCCGCCGTCGGGCGGGAACCCGGAGTTACCGCTCGAGTTGTACTTGCCGTTGATCGCGCCGCCCGACACCGGCAGCTGCTGCAGGATGTCGCCGACGTTGGTCAGGCCGGTGCGCTCGAGGTCCTCGCGCGACAGCGACAGCACGGGGGCCTGCTTGCCGAGCGGGTCGTTGATGCGCGAGCCGGTGACGACGATGGTCTCGCCGCCCTGGTCGCCGGCGTCGCCGATCGGCGCTTCGGGGTCGAACGCCGGCGGCGCCGCCGGCGGCGTACTGGGATCGGTCGGGGCCGGTGGGCTGTTGGGATCGACCGCCGGGGGCGCCGGCGGAGCCGCGCTGGGGTCGGCGGGCGGAGTCGCGCTGGGATCGGCCGGCGGGGTCGCGCTGGGATCGGCCGGGGCGGCCGGCGCGGGGGTGGGGGCGGCCGGCGCCGGGGCGGGCACCGGCGGGGTTGGCGCCGTCGGCGTGACCTGGGCGAGCCGGGTCGGCGGACGCATCCGCAGCGTGGGCTGGGCACCCGCGGTGCCCGCCGAGACGGCGACCACCGCCGTGAACACGACAGCTCGATTTCCAAACCAATCTCGGAGCTTCATCCTCGACACCTCGTCCGCCGCTTCTACTATGTGGATCACACCGATTGAAACTGTCCGATGCGCGATTACGAGTCGGAACTGCCACATTCGGTGTTCCGGTGTACGATTCCCGGCGATGTCAGAGCCCGAGACACTGGATGGCCTTGGCGAGGGGGGTGCCGCAATCTACGGCACCGCGTTGCCCGACGCGCCGGTGCCGCGCGCCGACTTCGAGCGGGCGATCCGCGCGCTCAACATGTCGGACCTCGACCTGCGCGACGCGATGCTCAGCCTCGCGGCCCGCGTGGTGACGCTGACCGACGAGCTGACCCGGCGGCTCGACGGCGTCGAGCCGGTGCCGGCGCCGCCCGGCACGCCGGCGCGGCCGGTGACCGCGACGCTCGAGGACTCGGTCGACGCCGGGGTGCCCGAGACCCTGACGTCGATCCGGGTCAATGATGCGCAGTCACCGACCCGGGTTTCGATCGATCTGGGGCCGTCGAAGTACACCGTGCCGTCGCCCGACATCCCGTGCGGCGAGCTGGTCGCGCTGTGCGGCGGCCGGTGCTGCACGCTGTCGTTCTCGCTGTCGACCGAGGACCTCGACGAGGGCGTGATCCGCTGGGACTACGGCCAGCCGTATCTGATCCGCCAGCGGACCAGCGATGGATTCTGCGTCCACAACGATCCGGATAGCCGCGGTTGTACGGTTCACCAGTACCGGCCGCGGGTGTGCCGGACCTATGACTGCCGCGACGACAAGCGGGTGTGGATCGACTACGCCCAGCGCATCGTCGCGCCGATGCCGCACGGCGTGCACGACGACCGGGGCGCGGGCAGCCCGTTCGACCTGTTCGAGCGCGCGAAGGCCCGGGCCAGCGCGCTGCACCGCGAGAAGGTCGCGATCAGCGAGAGCTACGCCGACATCGCGCCGGTGCCCGGGCCCAAGCCCTGACGCGCGGCCCTATCGCGCGCGCTTGAAGCGCTCGATGTCGGTCGGCGCGGGGTGGACGAGCACGGTCCCGGCGTCGGCCTCGACCGCGAGCAGGTCGTCGGGCCGGACCCAGCCGAACAGCCCCGACACGTCGCTGACCGCCGGCAGGTGCGCGGCGCGGGCGATGGCGATCGCCGCCGGCGAGATCGCATCGGTGGCGACCAGCGCCGAGGCGCCGCGCGCGACCGCCGCGATCGCGACGAACGCGCCGATCCGATCGGCGATCCACACCGCGCCCGGCTTGAGCGACCGCGCGTCGCCGAGCAGCACGCACAGCTCCTCGATCTCCGCCGCCGCCGACGGCTGCTCGGCGTCGTCGCCGGCCATGCCCAGCCGGTACGGCGTGCGTGCGTACTCGCGGGCGACCGAGCGCAGCCCGCCGGCGTCGAGCGCGTCGACCAGCCGCTCCTTGAGCCGCGCGTCGCACAGCGCGAGCGCGAACCGATCGAGCGCGGCGCCGACCGCCGGGCTCTGCGCCGCCGCGCCCTCGACGCTCTGGGCCGAGACCTCCGCCTTGGCGAGCCGCTTCATCGCCCGGCCGAGGTCGTCGCGCAGCCGGCCCATCGCGCGCTCGAGGTCGAGCGGCGCCATCGCGTGGCTCAGCGCGGTCGTCGTCGGCACCACCGCCGCCCGGCCGAGCGCCGCGCCCCCGACGTGGCCGGTCCCCGACAGCCGGGCCGAGCGCACCGCGGACGCGAGCTTGCGCTCGATCGCGAGCATGACCGGCGCGCCGAGCGCGGTCGCCAGCGTGACCTCGCCGGTCGCGAACGACCCGGCGCCGCGCTGCAGCACGAGCACGCCGAGCACCGCGCCGCCCGCGATCAGCGGGATGCCGGCGAACACCGGAAACTTCTCCTCGCCCAGGCCCGGGACGTGGCGATACGCCGACTCGGCCGCGGCGTGATCCGCCGACACCGGCCGCATGCACTCGGCGACCAGGCCGGTGATGCCCTCGCCGACCGCGAGCGCGACCGCGCCGATCGCCGACGCCGGGAACCCGTGGTTGCCGCGCATCACCAGCCGATCGCCCTCGCGGACGTAGACGCTCGCGATGTCGACCCCGGCGATCGCCGCCAGCTCGACGCACATCGCCGACAGCGTGTGCTCGAGCGGCCCGTCCTGGCCCGCCAGCTCGATCAGCCGGAGGATCCCGTCGACGCCTCGATTGCCGCGGTGATGGACGTGAACTTCCGACATGAAGGAAGCGCTCGCTGGCATTCACCACTCTCTCATGAAGAAGATTTCCTAGAGGTTTCCAGCCCGTAAGTAGTTAGCAAGCGCTGATCACCATTGATCATTTTGCACGTCTGCTGAACATTGGAGCAGTGTACGCCCCGCTGTGGTGCAAGTCCAACTTCTCGTTCCTCGAGGGCGCCAGCCACGCCGAGGAGCTGGTCGAGGAGGCGCACCGCCTGGGCCTCGGCTCGCTCGCGCTGACCGATCGTGACGGGGTGTACGGCATGGTCCGCGCGCACACCAAGGCCAAGGCGCTGGGCGTCCAGCTGATCTGCGGCGCGCAGCTATCGGTGGCGTCGCCGGAGCGCCAGCTCGCGCTGTCGCCGGTGTCGCTCGGCCTGGACGGCCCCGGCCGCGGCCCGGGCTGGGGCGCCGAGCTCGAGCCGCCTGCGCGCGGGGCCCAGGTCACCGGCCGCCGCGCCCGGACCAAGCGGGCGAAGCCGCGCCAGCCGTCGGGCCCCGAGACCACGCCGCTGGTGCTCCTCGCGATCGACCGCGCCGGCTGGGCCAACCTGACGCGGCTGATCACCGCCGGCCGCCGGCGCTGCGACAAGGGCGAGGCGATCGTCGCGTGGCCGGAGATCTGCGAGCGCGCGGCGGGCCTCATCGCGCTGTGGGGCGGCGAGGCCAGCCTGCTCGCCGGCGAGGCCGAGCCGCCGGCGTCGCTGATCGGCGGGCTGCGCGACGCGTTCGGCGACCGGCTGTACGCGATGATGGCGCGCCACCGGCTCGCCGAGGACGTGCCGCGCGAGCACCGGCTGCGCGCGCGGGCCGCCGCCCACAAGCTGCCGGTGGTCGCGGCGAGCGAGGTGCTCTATCACACGCGCGGCCGCCAGCCGCTGCAGGACGTGCTGACCTGCATCCGCCACAACGTGACGCTGATGACCGCCGGCCGCCGGATCCGCGCCAACGCCGAGCACGCGCTGCACGCGCCGTACAGCTTCGCGCAGCTGTTCGCCGACGAGCCGGGCGCGGTCGCCCGCAGCCTCGACATCGCGGCGCGCGCGACGTTCTCGCTGCGCGAGCTGCGCTATCGCTACCCGTCGGAGCGGCTGCCGAGCGGCGCGACCTCGGCCGAGCACCTGCGCGACCTGGTCTACGCCGGCGCCGAGCGCAAGTACGACAGCTCGGGCTCGATCCCCGCCGCGGTCCGCCGCCAGCTCGACAGCGAGCTCGCGCTGATCGAGGAGCTCGACTACCCCGGCTACTTCCTGACCATGTACGAGATCGTGGCGTTCTGCGAGCGGCGCGGCATCCTGTGCCAGGGCCGCGGCTCGGCGGCCAACTCGGCGGTGTGCTACTGCCTCGGCATCACCGCGATCGATCCGGTGCGGATGCACTTCCTGTTCGAGCGGTTCCTGTCCCGCGAGCGCGCCGAGCCGCCCGACATCGACCTCGACATCGAGCACGAGCGCCGCGAGGAGGTCATCCAGCACGTCTACACCGTGTACGGCCGCGACCACGCCGCGATGGTGTGCAACGTCATCCGCTACCGGCCGCGCTCGGCGGTGCGCGACGTCGGCAAGGTGCTAGGCGTGCCCGAGACCGCGCTAGACCGCGCCGCCAAGCACATGTCGAGCTACGGCGGGGTCGAGGCCGCGTCGCTGAGCCAGGCCGGGCTCGGCGAGCACGGCGGCGATCACCTGATCGGCCACCTTGCGCGGCTCGCCGACGAGATCCTCGAGTTTCCGCGCCACCTGTCGATCCACCCGGGCGGGTTCCTGCTCGGCCACGAGCCGGTGCACGACCTGGTGCCGATCGAGAACGCGTCGATGTCCGACCGCACGGTGATCCAGTGGGACAAGGACGATCTCGA
>DASWOO010001116.1:0-1937 GCA_036404335.1 Kofleriaceae bacterium | reverse complement strand
CGACGTGCCGCGGCTGGTCGCGCTGCAGGGCGAGCTCGGCGGCGATGGCGTCGAGCCGTTGTATCGCCATCCCGCCGACGAGCAGCCGGCGATGCAGCGCTTCACGCCGACCGTCGAGCGGATCCGCCGCGCGGTCGAGCGCCGGGTCGGCCACCCGCTCAACCACGCGCTGATCCAGCAGTATCGCCACGGCAAGGACTGGATCAGCGAGCACGCCGACAAGACGCTCGACCTGGTGCGCCCGTCGTTCATCGTCAACGTCTCGCTCGGCCAGCGCCGCACGATGATCCTGCGGCCCAAGCACGGCGACGCGCCGCTCCAGCGCATCCCGCTGCCGCACGGCTCGCTGCTGCAGATGGACCTGGCGACCAACCAGCAGTGGTTCCACGGCATCAAGCAGGAGGGCGCCAGCGATGGCGCGCGGATCTCGCTGACGTTTCGCCAGATCGGCACATCGTGGGATCCGGCGGCGGACGCGGTCTGGGGGATCGGCGCGCCGTCCGCGGATCGCGGCGAGGCGACGCGTCGGGCCCAGGCGCGGGCGGCCCGGGATCCCGCGGTCGCGGCGCGCGAGGATCGCGCCGAGGCCGAGCGGATGATCCAGCTGTTTCGCGACGAGAACAACGATCCGACGTTCGACGCCCGGGCGGCGTATCACCCCGGCTTCGAGCTGCGCAACCTCGGGATCCTCAACACCCCATGACCCCGCGCGCGCTGTACCTCGTCAACGGCTCGATCTCGAGCATGCGCGTGCGGATCGCGCTGCACGACAAGGACCTGGCGTTCGAGCCGCGGCGGCTGCGCGTGATGCGCGAGCCACGCGATACCCGCAGCCCGGCGTTCCTGGCGCTCAACCCGCGCGGCCAGGCGCCCGTGCTGGTCGAGCCCGACGGCGTCACGATCCACGAGTCGCTCGCGATCCTCACGTACCTCGAGCTGCGCTACCCCGAGCCGTCGCTCTTGCCGCGCGCGCCCGCCGCCATGGCGCGCGCCCTGGCGTTCGCGCAGGAATCCGAGGCCACCGCGCTGGCCTACGAGCCGCTCGAGCAGCTGTTCGCCGGCGACGTCTCGGACGACCAGCGCCGCGCCATCGCCGGCGCGCTCGCCGACCTCGACCGCGAGCTCGCGCTGTGGGAGCCCCGCGCCGCCGCGGCGCCGTTCATCGCCGGCGATACCCCGACGCTCGCCGACTGCGCGTTCCACCCGGTGCTCACCTACCTGCTGCGCCGCGGCCTGTCGCTCGCCGCGCACCCGGCGCTGGCCGGCTACCACGCGCGGTTCGCCGCCCGGCCGTCGGCGATCGCCGCGCAGCCCGAGGGCTGGCAGCCCGGCGTCGTCGGCAAGCCCGACCTGTTCGCCCGGGCGCGCGCGCTGGCTTAGCGCTCGCTATCCAGGGTCGCCATGCCGGCCGTGGGGTTCTTCATCGTGGTCAAGCGCGTCGCGCAGTACGAGGTCGTACACACCGGCGTCGCGACCGTGGTCCCGGCGCCGCCGCCCCAGACGCTGTTCCCCAAGGCGCTGCTCCACACCTCGACGGTCGCGCACCTGCTCACGTCGAAGTTCGCGCTCGGCGTGCCGCACTACCGGCTCGAGCGCGACCAGGAGACCGAGCTGCGTCGGGTCCTGCTCGACTGCAACATCCCGCTCGACAACACGCGCGCCGAACGCGCCCTGCGCACCCTCGTCGTCGGTCGCAAGAACTGGCTGTTCTACGGCACCGACACCCACGCCGAGCCGCGATCTTCAGCGTCATCGCGACCTGCCGCCTCCACGACCTCGACCCGTTCGCGTACCTCGACGAGGTCCTGCGCGTCCTGCCGTACTGGCCGCACGACCGCTACCTCGAGCTCGCGCCGCCGCACTGGCTCGCCACCCGCGCGCCTCGATCCGCTCGAGTTGGACCGCCCGCTCTCGCTGATCACGGTCCCCGCGCCGGC
>DASWOO010001115.1:0-1784 GCA_036404335.1 Kofleriaceae bacterium | reverse complement strand
GTCCACCAGGGCGGGCCGGGCCACTTCGGCTGGCCGCGCGTGCCGCACCCGGCGCAGGCCGGGACCGAAGCGACGATCGCCGCGCTGCGGGCCGCCGTGGCGGCGGCGGGCAAGGCCAACGTGCTCGGCTTCGTCTACGAGCTGGTGCAGGAGCGCACCGGCTGGGTGCTGCCGGCGGAGTTCTTGACCCAGCTGGCCGCGCTGCGCGCCGAGCTCGACCTGCCGCTGATCGCGATCGAGACCACGACCAGCACCTACCGCAGCGGCCAGGGGCCGTTCCTGTCGACGGCGGCGGGCCTCGTGCCCGACGTGCTCGTGTGGTGGGGCGGCGGCCAGACCGGCTACCTGCACTGCGCGCCGAAGTGGTTCGTGCCGGGGCCGCTCACGCTGGTGTCGACCTGGGACGGCGACGAGCTGTCGCTGATCCGCCAGCACCACTACCTGCGCGAGGCGCGCAAGATCGACGTCGCGGCGGGCGCGGCGGCGCTGGATGCGGCGCTGGCCGGGGTCGCGTCGTCGGGCCTGGGCGCGTACCGCGTGATCGACGCCGGCGAGATGAGCGGGCAGCTGACGCAAGCGCTGGCCGCGCACGGCGTGGCGGTGCGCAAGTTCCCCAACGGCAAGCTCGGCGTCATCCCGGCGCTCGACCAGCTCGACGCCGCGGCGCGCGCGCTGCGCGAGGCCTTGAAGTGAGGCAGCTCAGCCTGCCGGCGGGCAAGTCGTCGCGCGAGTGGGGGCGGATCCACGGCGAGAGCTTCCGCGGCGAGATCCAGGCGATCTCGGCGATCCGCGCGTACCTGTGCACCAAGGTCGGCGGATTCAAGGCAACGGCCGACGTCCGGACCGCCGCGACCGCGCACCTGCCGGTGCTCGAGCGCTACAGCCGCCCGCTGTACGACGAGCTGATCGGCATCGCCGAGGGCGCCGGCGTCGCGCCCGAGGACATCGTGATCGCCAACCACTACACCGATCTGCGCGATCTCGACCCGGATCCTGCGACGTGGCGGCCGGCGCCGACCCACGACGCGCCCGAGGCGCTGGGCGCGACGGCCGAGGGCGCGACGGGCCTGGGCGGCGACGGCTGCAGCGTGCTGTGGGCCGAGAGCCCGACCGGGCGGATCCTGGCGCAGACCTGGGACATGCACGCCACGGCGATCCCGTACGTGATGATGCTGCACGTGCCGGCGTCGGTCGACGGCCCGGCGATGAGCCTCTTGACCGTGACCGGGTGCCTCGGCATGGCCGGGATGTCGGCGGCGCGGGTCGGCGTGGCGATCAATAACCTGTATTCGACCGACGCGACGCTCGGCGTGGTGTGGCCGGCGGTCGTGCGCCGGGCGCTGTGCGAGCCCAGCGCCGAGGCCGCGCGCGATCGGATCGCGACGAGCCCGATCGGCTCGGGCCATCACTACTTCGTCGCCGACCGCACGTCGGCGTACGCGCTCGAGGCCTCGGGCACGCGGCGCAAGCAGGTGTTCGGCGGCGGCGTCGCGTACTGCCACACCAACCACAGCCTCGATGCCGACGTCGCGGCGCGCAGCAAGGTGCCAGCGGCGTCGACGACCTACGATCGGATGCGCTGGCTCGAGGCCGACCTGGCGCGCGCCAGCGTCGCCGACCTGGCCGACGCGTGGGGCCGGCTCGGCAGCGAGGACGGCTGGCCGCGCAGCGTGTGCACCAACATGGCGACGCCCGAGTCGCCGCACGGCGCCGCGACCTGCGGCGCGATCGCGATGAACCTCGACACCGGCGAGCTGTGGGGCCAGCAGGGCTTCATCCACAAC
>DASWOO010001114.1:0-3533 GCA_036404335.1 Kofleriaceae bacterium | reverse complement strand
GCGGTCGAGGTCCTGCGGCACTACCCCGCGAGCTACACCCAGCACTCGCCGTCGTGGGTCGCGGCGCAGATCTGGAACCACAAGAACCTCAAGGGCGCGCGCGGTCAGGCGTCGTTCCAGCCGCCCGGCGGCCGCGATCCGCTCGGTCAGCGCGCGTTCCCCGCGGCGTGGAAGCTGACCCCGGCGCCGCTGCTCCGCCTGCTCGAGGCCGCGGCGAACGACCTCGTCTGCGACTGGGCGATCCGCAGCCTGCGCGGCGATCATCCGCTCGCGCTGCGCGCCGTCGAGCCAGCGTGGCTGGCGCGGCTGGGCCGCCGCCCGGTGCCGGCGATCCACGGCTTCGTCGCGGCGCTGCTGCGCGAGAGCCCCGAGCTGCACCAGAGCCGGCTGCGCGAGCTCGGGCTGCACGACGTGGTCATCAGCTTCCTGCGCTCGTCCAGCACCGAGGCCCGGCGCTACGCGCTCGAGTATGCGGCGGCGCACGCGCCCGACCTGACGATCGACGAGCTGGTCGAGCTGATCGCCAGCGACGAGGCCGACGTCGTCAAGTTCGCGGCCGCGCGGCTCGAGGCGATGTCGCCCCGACAGCTCGGCGTCGCGGTGCTGCTCAAGCTGCTCGCCGACAAGGACACGCCGTGGGCGGCGAGCAAGCTCGCCGACGGGTTCGCGGCGAGCGACATCACGGCCGAGCTGTTCGTCGAGGCGGCGGCCGGTGGCAACGAGGCATTCAACGCGGTCGTCAAGTTCTTCAACGACAAGCGCGCCACGATCCCGGCCGGCCACTGGCGCGCGGTGCTCGACGATCCGCGGTTCGTCGAGGCCGGCTGGTCGCTGCGCCGCATCGTCCAGACCGCGTTCACCGAGCTCGGCAAGCGCACCGCGCGCGAGATCGGCGTGGCCTGGATCCAGAAGTCGTTCGAGGACCGCCAGCGCACCGAGGCGGTCGGCCGCTGGCTGGCCGCCGGCATGCTCTCGGGCGACGAGCTCGACGCCGAGTGGCTGAAGTCGCTGGTCGCCAAACCGCGGCTGCGGCCGACCGCGCTCAAGCTGCTCGCCGATCGCCGCCGGGTCGCGCCGGCGCGGGTCGGGCTCGGCTGGCTGCTCGACCTCGCGCGCTCGTCCGACGAGGAGCTGGCGCAGTTCGCCCAGCGCATGCTGCTCGAGAGCTTCGAGCCGGGCGACTTCGCCGAGACCGGCCAGGCGGCCGACGGCGTCGCGCGGCTGTGGGGCCTGGCGACCGGCGCGAAGAGCTCCGAGGCCGTGCGCGCGTTCGCCGCGACCTACCTCAAGGCGCACCACCCGGACCTGGGGCCGCGGCTGGCCGAGGCCAAGGCGCTGGGGATCAAGCCGCGGCTCAAGCACGACGCGTATCCGCTCGCGACGCTGCGGCCGCTGCTGTTCGATCCGCGCGCGGATGTCCGCCGGCTCGCGGTCGCCGTCGCCGGTGAGGAGATCGTCCGGTGGAAGGCGCCCGACCTGGTCTACGAGCTGGCCGGCGCGTCGTTCAAGGAGCCGCGCGGCCTGGGCAGCGAGCTGCTGATGGGCACGATCGTCGAGGGCGATGTCCGGCGCGTGCCGGCGTCGTGGCTCGACGGCCGCCGGCTGTTCCAGCTCGCCGAGAGCCCGCACAAGGCGGCGCGCGAGGTCGCGCTGACCCTGATCCGCCGGATGTACGATCGGGTCGGCGGCGCCGAGCGGCTGGCGTGGCTGATGGACAGCCCCGAGCGCGACGTCCGGCTGTTCGCGGTCCGGCTGTTCTGGGATCGCCACCGGCCCAAGCCGTGGCCGGCCGACCTGGCGCCGCGCAAGCACGTCGGCGCCGTGACCGGTACCGAGCGGTTCACCGATCTGCCGGCGCTGCGCCAGTTCGCGCGCACCGTGCTGTTCGGCCTGCCGCCGGGCCGGATCGGCGAGCGCGACCCGGTCGTCGAGGGCGCGCCCAGGCCGGAGCGCGCGCTGGCGGCCAGCGTCGCCAAGAAGCGGCTGATCGAGGCGCTGCGCGACGTCGCGCTCGAGGAGCTCGAGCTCGCCCGCGCGGTCGCGCCGGTGCTGCACGAGATGAGCGAGTCGCTCGCCAAGGGTGAGTGGCAGGCCAGCGTCCAGGCGCTGACCTCGCTGCGCGTCCATCACGCGGAGGCGCTGTGACGTCCTACGCCGCCTATGGATCGTGGGTCGAGCGGCTCGAGGCGATCGCGGTCGGCCGCGAGGTGCTCGCGGTCGCCGGCCGGCGCGACGTGCTCGGCACGGTCGCGCCGTCGAGCGTGCACGTGGTGCCGACGAGCCTGCTCGAGGGCAAGGGCCGGCCGTGGCAGCTGGAGGCCGGCGGCGCGATCCGCGCGCTGGCGTTCGCCGGCGATGACCTGCTGATCGGCGGCGGCGACGATGGCGCGCTGATCGCGTGGGACGTCACCGGCAAGGTCCGGGTCGCCCAGCTGGCGCTCGGCGCGGCGATCCAGGCGATCGCGCTCGACGGCGGCGTCGCGCACGGCGACGGCGTGATCGCGGTCGGCACGGCCGACGGCGCGCTGCACCTCGTGCGCTCGGTGATCGCCAACGCGACGCCGGCGTGGACCGTCGCCGCGCGCCACGCGCTGTCCGAGGGCGCGCTCGGCGCGCTGGCGTGGGACCCGGCGGGGCTGTGGCTCGCCGGCGGCGCCGACGGCCAGCTGTGGGTGATCGGCAGCGGCGCGCCGCGCGCGGTGTCACCGGGCGGCGACGGCGGGATCCGGGCGATCGTCAGCCTCGGCGACGGCCGGGCGGCGATCGGCTGCGGCGATGGCGGCGTCCGGCTGTGCTACGTCGTCGGCGACGTCGAGGCGACCGATCGCAGCGGCGATCATGGCCACCAGGCGGCGGTGCGCGGCCTCGTGCTCGGCCCGGCGGTCACCGACGACGCCGGCCGCGAGCTGCCGCGCCGGCTGTTCAGCGCCGGCGAGGATGGCGCGATCAAGGCGTGGCTCGTCGACGGCAATCGCCGGCCGCGCACGATCGAGCTCGGCATCGGCCCGGCGAGCGCGCTGGCGTTCGCGCCGGGCTCGGTGGTCAAGCCGGTCGCGGTCGACAAGGCGGTCGGCCGGCTGTGGATCGCGAGCACCGAGCGCAACGTCGCCGCGCTGGCGCTTGGCCCCGAGGTCGAGCCGGTCGGCGAGCCGGTCGTGCTGGGCTCGACGCTCGGCGCGATCGCCGGGCTGCTGCGCGACGGCAAGGCCGCGGTCAAGGTCAAGCTGGAGATGCTCGACGCGCTCGCCGGCCTGGCCGAGGACGAGGCGCGCGCGCTGCTCGATCTGGCGCTGGCCAGCGGCCCGCCCGAGGTCCGGATCGCGGCGACCCGCGCGATGGTGCGCTCGGGCCGCAAGGCGAGCCGGCCGGCGCTGCGCGCCGCGCTCGACGCCGAGCCGAAGGACCTGCGGATTGCCGCGTTCACCGCGCTGCGCGCGCTCGAGACCGAGCAGCCGCTCGCCGCCGTGCGCGCCGGGCTCGCGGTGCGCCACGAGGACATCCGGATCGCCGCCGTCGAGGCGCTGATCCCGCTC
>DASWOO010001113.1:0-5924 GCA_036404335.1 Kofleriaceae bacterium | reverse complement strand
CATCGACCGGTTCGATCACCCGAGCCTCGAGATCCTGCGCCGCGCGACCGAGATCGACGAGCTGGCGCTGCCGCCGATCATCATGACCGCGCACACCTCGTTCGGCTCGCAGTGGCCGGCGTCGGTGCCGCGGCTCGAGATCGCCGCGCTCGAGGCCGTCGATCTCGAGCAGATCGTCCAGCAGCTCGAGGCCGTCGGCATGAAGGGCCTGCCGCCGGTCCAGCAGCTGTTCGAGACCACGCGCGCCTACCCCGGGCACATCGAGCACGTCGTGCGCTACCTGCTCGAGGGCGGCAAGGCCGAGGACACCAACATCTCGCTGCCCGACCTGATCGCCGCCCGGCTGTCGATGCTCAAGCAGTCGACCCGCGACGTGCTGCAGGCCGCCGCCGTGCTCGGCATCGAGCCGCCGCTCGACCTGCTGCGCGCGATGCTGACCAGCGAGACCCTCGAGGTGGCGATGGTCGACGCCGAGCGCGCCGGGCTGTTCAGCCACGATCCGTCGGGCGAGCTGACGTTCACCAGCCGGCTGGTGCGTGACATCGTCTACGACGCCACGCCGGCCGACGTCCGCCGCTCGCTGCACGCCAGCGCCGCCGCCGCGGTCGAGGCGCTGTCGCCCGACGTGGGCCTGCTCGGCCACCACCACGACCTCGCCGGCCACGCCAAGGAGGCGATCATGCTGCTGCGCCGCGCGGGCGACCTCGCGGCCGAGCAACTCGACGACGTCGGCGCCGGGCAGTTCTATCACCGCGCGCTGATCGCGGTCCGCCAGGCGGTGCAGAGCGGCGACGACGACGGCAGCGCCGAGGGCCAGTTCATCATGCTGTCGGTCCGGCTGGCCGACGTGCTGCGCACCCGCGGCGAGACCGCGCTCGCCCGCGGCGTGCTCGCCGAGGCCCGCGACTGGTCGGGCGCGCCGATGCTGGTCGCGACGATCGACCGGTCGAGCGCGGCGATCGCGCTGAGCGAGGGCGACGTCGACGGCGCGATCGCGGCGCTGCGCCGCGGCGTCGGCCGGGCGATCGCGACCGGCGACATGAGCCTGGTCTGCGAGCTGTACCTCGATCTGTCGACCGCGCTGCTCCGGGCCGGCGACGCCGACGCCGCGCTGCGCGAGCTGGTGGAGTGCATCGACCTGGCGACCCTGGGCGAGGGCTTCACCGCGATCGACGGCCCCGAGCCATTCTGGCGGATCCTGCGCGCCCAGGCCCAGATCGTCGACCGCACCGGCGACTCCTACCGCGCGCTGCGGCTGGCCGAGGCCGCGCTGTTCCACGCCCAGCGGGTCCGGTCGCGGCTCGGCGCCGCGCGGGTCCAGCACCTGCTCGCCCAGCTGTGCGACAAGGCGGGGCTCGGCGGCAAGGCCGACCGCTACCGCCAGCAGGCGATCACCGAGATGCGGAACTTGGGCGACCGCCGAGCGACCGCCGAGCTGCTGCTGAACGACACCCCGGCCCGGTCGGCGATCGTGGTCGGTAGCCGGATCGACGACGCGATGCAGCTGACCAAAGAGATCGGCTGGACCGAGGGCCACGAGAGCGCGAAGCGCAAATCGATTCCGCCCCCGGTAAAATCTTAGCGATCCGCGCGCTGCGAGGGCTGTCCGGCGATCGGACACCGTGAGATGAGAAGCGTTCTCATCGGAAATTCCATCAGAGTGCGCTGGTGGCGTTGGCGTTCTTTTGCGAAGATACCGATCGGAGCCCCACGGCAGCTGGTCATCCTTCCAGTGTTCCAGGGTACAATTTTACAGTGGGCACCATCCTTCTCGTCGAAGCCGATGTGAGCACCTCCGCCGAGTGGGAGGCCGCGCTGGCCGGCGCGGGTCACGAGGTGATCACCGCGAGCGGCATGCGCGAGGCGCTGCAGCTGGTGCGCGAGGGCGGCATCGATATCGTCGTCATCGATTGCTACGACCCGCGCGCCGGCGTCGTCGAGCTCGCCCGCGGCATGGAGGCGCTGCCCGACTCGCCGTCGATCGTGCTGATCTCCGGCTCGCCCGCGGCGCCGGAGATCTCGGCGCGGATCGGCGCGGCGACGTTCCTGCCCAAGCCGTGCGAGGCGAGCGAGGTCGTCACGGCGGTCGACCGGCTGCTGGGGCGCCTGCGCCCGGTCCGGTTCCTCGACGACGAGCCGACCGGGCCCACCCGGCAGGCATTTTAGCGCGCGGAGAATCGGCTCGCGCCGGGGCGAAGTTTGCGATAATCAGGCGGCTGATGTGCCGCTGTGAGTGACGATCGTGACCGCCCCCGCCGCGCCTCGACCGAATCCGGGCGACACCGGGACCAGCCCGAGCGGCTGATCCACCGCATCGAGGTCGCGCCGCGCACGATCTTGTTCCTGCTGCTGGTGATCGCCGGCGTCTGGCTCGCGTTCGAGCTGCAGAGCGTGCTGGTCGTCGTGATCATCGCGCTGGTCATGGTCGGGACGATCGACCCGGTCGTGATCTGGTTCGAGCGCCACAACCTCCGGCGAGGCCGCGCGCTGGCGCTGATCTTCGTCGTGATCGCCGGGCTGTTCGCCGGCATCCTGCTGCTGACCGTGCCGCCGCTGATCGCCCAGCTGCTGCACCTGATCGAGGACGCCCCCAAGGGCCGCGACCAGCTGATCGAGTGGCTGCGCCAGTACAAGCTGGCCAAGCCGTTCATCCAGACCGTGCGCGCGGTCCCGCTCAACGACCTGGTCACCCGCGCCGGCAATTCGATGGTCGGCTACTCCGAGCAGATCCTGACCATGGCCGGGTTCGCGGTGTCGACGACGTTCCTCGCGATCTACCTGCTCGCCGACCCGATCCGGACCAAGGGCCTGGTCTACTCGATGGTGCCGCGCCACCACCACATCAAGCTCGCCCGGATCCTGTTCGAGCTCAAGGTCATCGTCGGCGGCTACATGCGCGGCCAGCTGATCACCTCGGTGGCGATGGCCGTGTTCGCGTTCACCGTGCTGACGATCTTTCGCGTCGACGACGCGCTCGCGCTCGCGCTGTTCGCGGGCATGACCGACATCATCCCGTTCGTCGGCGGCTACGTCGCCAGCATCCCGTGCGTCGTCGCGGTGTCGAGCTCGGGCGCCGGCGCCGTGCTGATCGTGTGCGTCCTGATGTTCGCCTACCAGGAGTTCGAGAGCCGCATCCTCGTCCCCCGGGTCTAC
Organism: Kofleriaceae bacterium; assembly: GCA_036404335.1. GTDB lineage: Bacteria > Myxococcota_A > Polyangia > Haliangiales > Haliangiaceae > JABFXX01. Next base: position 2,771 of record DASWOO010001113.1, on the reverse strand, counting down.
GGCAAGGTGCTGCGCCTGCCGCCCGCCGTCGTGCTGATCTCGCTCCTGGTCGGCGGCACCCTGATGGGCATCATCGGCGCCCTGCTCGCCCTGCCGATCGCCGCCGGCCTGCAGATGCTGGTCCGCGAGCTGCGCGTCGAGCTGCCCGGCGACAGCGGCCCCGACGAGGCCACCCGCGTCCGCGACGAGAAGGCCGAGCACATCTACGAGCAGCTGACCGAGGGCGCCAGCGCCGCCGACGCCGGCGTCATCGCCAGCGAGCTCGCCGAGAAGCTCAAGCAAAACGAGCGCCGCGGCGCCGCGCTCACCGCCGAGCTGCCCGTCATCCTCGCCGAGATCGCCGACGGCCGCGCCGCCGACACCTTACCCTCGATGCGCCCCGAGGAGATGGCCGCCCCGATCGCCTCGGCGCTGCCGCCGACCGGCCCCGACGACCACAAGCCGGAGTGACGGGCGCACGAGCTCACGCGGGGTGCCGACTGGCCTCGCCGGGGCCTCATGCCGGGCGCACTCCCGGGGCGCGCGCTGGCGCGGGGCGTGGTACGAAGCGGGGATGAGCGCGCAGCTGCGCGAGGCAGCGTCGGTGATCTTGTTGCGGCGGGCGGAGCCTGGCTTCGAGGTGTTCCTGTTGCGGCGGCACAAGAAGGCGACGTTCATGGCGTCGGCGTTCGTGTTTCCGGGCGGGGCGTCGGAGCCGGGCGAGGATGCGCGGACGACGGCGGCGAGGGAGCTGTTCGAGGAGGCCGGGGTGATGCTGGCGCGGGGCGAGCCGAGCGTGGAGGCGACGACGCTGGAGATCCCGATCCAGGCGCACCTGCGGCGGCGGATGCTCGAGGGCGACGACGCGCACGAGGTCATGACCCGGGCGCGGCTGGAGTGGTCGACCGACGCGATGGTGGCGTGGTCGCACTGGATCACGCCGTCGGCGGAGCCGAAGCGGTTCTCGGCGCGGTTCTTCGTGTGCGAGATGCCGGCGGGTCAGGTGCCGAGCTTCGACGACATCGAGACGGTGGATCAGACGTGGGTCCGGCCGAGGCAGGCGCTGGAGCGCGCGGGCGAGCTGTGCCTGCCGCCGCCGCAGATCCGCACGTTCTGGGAGCTGGCGCAGCTCGATACGATCGAGGAGGTGCTGGCCGCCGGGCGCGCGCGCGCCGACGAGCCGCACCCGATCATGCCACGGCTGCGGGCGCCGTCGTCGCCGGACGCGCCGGCGTCGCCGTGCCTGCTGCTGCCGTGGGACGCGGAGTACACCGACGCCGGGACCGGCGACGCCACGCCGCTGACGTACACGCCGAGCTGGGCCGTGGGGCCGAGCCGGTTCGTGATGGAAGACCGCACATGGAAGCACGTCAACGCACCTGGTTCGACGACGCCGGTCTAGTCGTCGCCGGCGCGGCCGGCGCCGAGGACCGACGCGTGCCGTTCTACGCGGGCGCGATGCACTACTGGCGCGTCGATCCGGCGAGCTGGGCGAAGTGCCTGCGCTCGATACGGGAGCTGGGGCTCGCGCTGGTCGAGACCTACGTGCCGTGGCGGATCCATGAGCCCGCGCCGGGCCAGCGCGGCTGGGACAAGGAGCGCGACCTCGCGCGGTTCGTGCAGCTGGCCGGCGACGCCGGGCTCGGCGTGGTGCTGCGCCCCGGGCCGCACGTCAACGCCGAGCTGAACGGGTTCGGCATGCCCGACCACGTGCTCGGCGATCCGGTGTGCCAGGCGCGGACGGCGATGGGCACGCCGGTGTGGCTGCCGTCGCCGCCCCGGGCGTGGCCGGTGCCGTCGTACGCGAGCCGGGCATTTCGCGCGCAGGTCCGCGCGTGGTTCGCCGCGGTCGGCGAGGTGGTCGCGCCGCTCGCCGCGCCCGGCGGGCCGGTGATGGCGCTCGGCGTCGACAACGAGGCCGCGATGTTCTTCCGGCTCGGCGCGTTCGATCACGACTATCACCCGGACGCGATCGCCGAGTGGCGCGCGTCGAGCGGGCTCGACGGCGATCCGCCCGGCGCCTGGGACCCGGCCGACGCGGCGCGCTGCATCTCGTGGCTGCGGTTCAAGGATCAGTACCTCGCGCACGCGCTCGCCGCGTTCGGCGCCGCGCTCGACGACGCCGGCCTCGGCGGCCTCGCCCGGTTCCACAACCTGCCCGCCGGCCTGCACGACGCGCGCGGGATCGGCCGGGTGATCGGCGGGCCGGTCGGCCTCGACGCGTGCACGCCGCGCGCCGGGTTTCGCAAGCTGCGCCAGCGCGCGCTCGCCGTGGTCGTCAACGCCGCGCCGCTGCCGCTCGCGGCCGAGGTCGGCGTCGGGTTCGGGGCGTGGCAGCCGCCGCTCGACGCCGGCGACGATCCGACGCGCGAGCGCGATCAGCTGCTGTCGCTGCTCGCGACCGGGATCCGCGGCTTCAACCTGTACATGGCCGTCGAGCGCGACCGGTTCTACGGCGCGGCGATCGACAAGCGCGGTCAGGTCGAGCCGCACGCGAGCTGGATCAAGCCGCTGCTCGCGGCGCTCGGCGAGGTCGCGTGGCCGACGCTGCGGCGGGCGGCGCCGATCGCGGTGATCGAGACCCACGCCGACGCGCGGTTCGGCCTGGCGACCTCGGTGCTCGACCCGATCACGCCGGTGGTCGGCGAGGTGCTGGCGCTGGGGCCCGGCGGCGCGGCCGAGCTCGGCACCGATCACGCCGCGGTGCTGCAGCGGCGCTGGCTCGACGCGGTGACCCGGGCGCTGGATCTGGCGCGCGTGGCGTACGTGCTGGTCGACGAGTCGGCGAGCGA
>DASWOO010001112.1:0-3430 GCA_036404335.1 Kofleriaceae bacterium | reverse complement strand
GGACGCGCTCGGCAACAAAGAGAACCTGCTGGCGCCGTTCTACAAGGAGATGCAGGAGGTCGCGCAGGAGCTGGCGCCGCAGTTCACCCCGCTCGGTCTGCACTTCCGGCCCGAGATCCTGCTCGCGACCGCGATGCAGGAGGCGGCGAACAAGGATCCGCTGACCAACCGCAGCTTCGACAACGGGCTCGGGATCATGCAGATCACGCCCTACAAGGGGCAGCTCGACGCCAGCGTGGCCAAGGCCATCGGCTGGGATAACTCGAAGGACATCGAGTACAACGTCAAGCACAGCCGGTGGAAAGAGGCCAAGCCGAACCTCCAGGCCGGCGCCTACACCATGCTGGGCAAGGCCAAGTCGATCAAGAACGGCGTCAAGGCCACGTGGACCGAGATGGACGAGACCCATCGCTGGCGCGCGGTGCTCTACGCGTACAACGCCGGCGAGGGCTCGGCGATCAAGGCGCTGCGCGCGGGCGGGCCGAACGCGTCGATGATCAGCTCGTTCAAGGACAAGAGCGGCAAGACCGTCAGCCACGACTACACCGCCGAGATCAAGTCCAAGATGGACTACGTCGACGGTCACGACCCGTTCGCGGCCGGCGGCGGGGCCGGCGGGGCAGGCGCGACCACCGGCGGCGCGGAGCCGCCGGCCAAGGAAGAGCCGGCGCCGGCCAAGGATCAGCACCCCGACAAGAAGCCGGCCGCCAACGGCATCAAGGCGTCGGTCGGCCGCGGCGGCGTCAACCACGAGGCCGACGTTCGCGCGGTCCAGACCAAGCTCGACGAGCGCGGCGTCGATCCCAAGGGGATCGACGGCAAGATCGGCGCGCACACGATCAGCGCGATCGAGGCGTTCCAGCACACGTTCCTGCCGCACCCGGACGGCCTGATCTCCAACGACCAGATCACCGAGAAGCACCTGTTCGGCCAGTCCGGCAAGGTCAACGTCGCGCCCGCCAAGCCCAAGGAGCCGAGCAAGGCCGAGGGCGCCGGCTCGACCAAGGACGCGGGCGGCAAGGACGAGGATCACAACAAGGCGGAGCCCACCCCGGCCAAGGCGGGCGAGCACCCGGCGTACGCCGCGATCGCCAAGGACTTCTCCCAGACGATCCCCGGCTCGCAGATGACGTGGCACGACGCGCTGTACCTGCCGTCGTGGCACCGCTACGCCAAGCCGAGCGACTGCACCAACGCGCCGATGGACGAGATCCTGTCGAACATCGAGAAGCAGGCCGCGGCGCTGACCAAGGTCGCCAACCATTTCGGTAAGGCGATCCACGTCCACTGCTGGCTGCGCCCGCCGGCGTACAACAAGCAGATCGGCGGCGCCGGCAACTCGGCGCACCTGCGCGGCACGGCGACCGACTTCCACATGGACGGCATCAGCGCCGAAGCCGTGCGCAAGGTGCTCAAGGGCCAGCCGGCCCTGTACCCGGGCACCGGCGAGAACAACGTGTCGTGGGTGCACATCGATCTCGAGCACCACGCCTGGTTCTCGCCCTGAAAGACCCGGCGGCGGGCTCCGGGGGCGTCGTGGTCGCGGCGCGTCCGGTACCCACGGCCTGACGGTCGCTCCGGTCCGATGCTCGCGCCGGCTCGCCCGCGGGGCTCCGCGCTCGCGGTTTGTCGAGCCTCGTCGTGGAGCCTGACTAGATCCACCGGCCGCGCCTGACCCGCGCGGTTTCTTGCGTCCGGATTTGTGGGCGTGACTCGCGCGATGCAAGATCGCGCGATGGTCGCGTCCTATGCTGGCGGATATTCTCCCGAGGAGGAGCCGCGGATCTGGGTGGGCGGCGATGGCTCGCTGGCGGCGATCCAGGAGGCGTCGCGGATCACGCTGATCGAGCTGCCAAGCGGCGCCGCGTTCGCCGAGATCGGCGCGGATCCAGAGGCGCTGGCGAGCGACGTCGCGTGGCTGGGGACGCCGCCCAAGCTGCTCGTGCTGTCGCGCTACGAGGCGCACAGCACCGTGCACCTGCTCGATCCGAGCGGGCCGCGCACGGTGTCCGAGATCCGGCTCGAGCCGCCGGTGTACCTGGCGGCGATGTGCGGCGGCGCGGCGCTGGTCCTGGGCCAGGCCGGCGCGGCGGTGCTGACCGCGAGCGAGACCCACGTCATGCCGTACCAGTTCGCGACCCGCGCGCTGCCGGTCGCCGCGGGGCCGGGCGCGGGTGGGCAGTTCATCGTCGCGTTCGCCGGGTCGATCGAGGAGTGGGACCCACAGAGCCGGATGCCGCGGCGCCGGCTGCGCCTGCCGCGCGCCGCCGCGATCACGGCGGTCGGCGGCAGCGAGCGCGTCGTGTGGATGACCACGCAGCAGGAGCCGGCGCGGATCGACGTCATCCCGCTGGTCAACCGCGGCCAGCCCAAGGCGCACGACCTGCCCGAGCCGATCGCGCGGATCACCGGCCACCCGCGCAGCGATCTCGTCGCGTGCATCGGCGCCGAGACCGGCCGGCTCTACGTCGTCGACCTCGACGGCCGGCACAAGCTGCGCACGGTCGAGCTCGGCGACATCGACCGCGTCGACGCCTGCGGCTTGATCGTCGGCCGCATGCTCGGCGTGATCGCCGCCCAGGCCGGCAAGCCGATCGTGATCGCGCCGCTCGACCGCCGCGAACAGGCCGACCCGGCGGTGCCCGCGCAGGTGACCCTGCGCGTCGTGCCGGTCCACGAGCACGCCGCGCTGGCCGCCGCACCGGCGGCGTCGCCGACCATCGCCGTGGCCGATCTGTCCGATGTGCCAGACGAGCGGTCTGAGGGTCTAGACGACGGGACGGGTTCGGAGGCGCTGTCCGACGATCTTGACGGTGGGACGGGTTCGGAGGCGCCGTCCGAGGGTCTGGACGGTAAGACAGGTCTGGACGAGCGGACGGACGCGCTGGACGAGCGGGCTGATGCGCTGGACGAGCGGGCTGACGCGCTGGACGAGGGGTCTGACGCGCTGGACGAGGGGACGGGTCTAGACGAGCGGACTGACGCGCTGGGCGAGCGGACGGGTCTGGACGAGCGGACGGGTCCAGACGAGCGGACGGGTCTGGGCGAGCGGACGGGTCTGGACGAGCGGACGGGTCTAGACGAGCGGACGGGTCTGGGCGCGCAGACGGGTCTGGGCGCGCGGTCCGGTCGTCTCGACGAGCAGCCCGACGCGGTGGACGAGCGGACCGACCCGGCGGCCGGCTGGAGCACGGGCCGCCGCAGCTCGATCTTCGATCCCGACGACGCGTTCGAGCCGCCCGCGGTGCCGGCCGTGGCGCCGCCGCGCCCGGCCGCGGCGGCCTCGCATTTGATTTCGCCGATCTCGCGATTCGGGGGCTTGCCCGGCTCGTCGCCCTCGATCGCGTCGCCGCCGGTGGCGCCGTCCCGCGGGTCCGCGCGCGGGGCGGCGGCATCGGCTGCGGCGGCGTCTGCGGCGTCGTCCGCGGCG
>DASWOO010001111.1:0-1559 GCA_036404335.1 Kofleriaceae bacterium | reverse complement strand
TACGCGGCGTACAAGTGGGTGCGCGCGACCGCGGCGTCGTGGGGCGGCGATCCGGATCGCATCGCGGTGGCCGGCGAGAGCGCCGGCGCGAACCTGGCGATCGACACGGCGATCAAGGTCCGCGATGACAAGGCCGGCCCGGTCGCGCACATGCTGCTGGTCTACCCGGTCGCCGGCAAGGACATGGCCACGCCGAGCTACCTGGCCAACGCCGACGCCAAGCCGCTCAACAAGCCGATGATGCAGTGGTTCGTCAAGCAGACCTTCGCCAAGCCCGACCAGGCCGCCGATCCGCGCATCGACCTGGTCGATCGCACCGACCTCGCCGGCCTGCCCACCGCCACGGTCGTGACCGCCGAGATCGACCCGCTGCGCAGCGAGGGTCAGGCCCTGGCGAGCAAGCTCAAGGCCGCCGGCGTCAAGGTCGACGCGCTCGACGTGACCGGCGTGACCCACGAGTTCTTCGGCATGGGCGCCGTGGTCGCGAAGGCGAAGTCGACGCTGGCGACCGCGGCGAAGGACGTCAAGTCGTCGCTGGCGAGCGCGCCGGCCAAGAAGTAGCGATTGTCCCGGCCGCCCGGCACGCGGCTCGAGGCGCCGGTGTTAGGGTGAGGCGTGCCGGCGGTGGCCAATCCGTTCCTCGCCACCAAGCGGCGGCCGCTGGTGGTCGGCCATCGCGGTGTGCCGGCGCTGCACCAGGAGAACTCGCTCGCCGGGTTTCGCCGCGCGGTGGCGCTGGGCGTGCCGGCGATCGAGTGCGATGTCCGGCTGACCCGCGACGGCCACGCCGTCGTGCTGCACGACCTCGACCTGGCGCGGCTGACCGGCGCGCCGGGGCTCGTGCACGATCTGACGTGGGATCAGCTGGCGCGGCGGCGGATCCAGCGCGCGCTGCCGATGGGCATCGACGCCCGCGGCGAGCCGGTGGTCGTGCGCTACGAGCGCGACGAGCCGATCGCGCGGCTCGACGAGCTGCTCGCCGAGGTCGGCGGCCAGGTCGCGATCAACGTCGAGCTCAAGCTCGACCTGCCGATCTGGTGGCGGACCGAGATCGGCGAGGTCGCGGCGCGGGAGATCGCCCGGACCGGCGCGCAGGATCGCGTGATCGTCACGTCGTTCGACGTGCGCAAGCTGCGCGCGGCGCGGCGGGTCGAGCGCGACCTGGCGCTCGGGTTCTGCTTCGACGACAGCATGCTGAGCTTCGCGCGCGGCCTGCTCGATCGCCTGCCGCCGTTCGTGCGCGACTACCAGCTCGATGACCGCGCGCCCGGCCACAACGCACGGCGCGCGCTGCGCCGGCTGCTCGGCACCGGCGCGGTCGGCCGGTTGGCGTCGACCCGCGTCGTCGGCGCCGAGCACACGCTGGTCGGCGGCGACACCGTCGAGCGGATGCACCGCCAGGGCCTGGCGATCGGCACGCACACGCTGTTCCCGATCGGCTCGACCACCGGCAAGCCGATCGCGGCGAGCGCGATGACCGACGCCGAGGCGCTGCGGCTGGTCGCGCTCGGCGTCGACTGGATCGAGACCGACGACCCCGAGCGGCTGATGCGGCTACT
>DASWOO010001110.1:0-7555 GCA_036404335.1 Kofleriaceae bacterium | reverse complement strand
CATGCACGATGACGCGGACGACGCGCTCGACCTCGCGCCCGAGACCACCGGCGACCGGTTCAGCGTACCGTCGCTGGCGCGGCCCGGCCGCCAGGCGCGCGTCGTCGATCGCAAGCGGCCCGTCGATCGCAAGCGGTCCGTCGATCGCAAGCGCGCTCGGGCCGGCTCGCTCGAGGGCTCGACCGTGCGCGGCTACGCGCCGGCGCCGTACGGCCCCGATCACGTCACCCTCGCGATCCCCGCCGCCTTTGCCCGGGGCTCGATCTCGCCGGAGCCCCTCGCGTTCCCGCCCGAGCCGGTCACCGAGGCGCTGGCCTACACCCGCGCGCCGCGCGCCCGCGGCTCGGCGCCGCAGCTATCATCGCTCGATCGCCCGTCGGCATCGACGACCCACGTCCGCCACGCCGCGACCTTCACCGCCGTTCAGCCGCCGGCCGCCCTGGTCTGGCGCGCCTCCGGCTCCGACGCCGAAAGGACCCTCTGCGTTCGACCGTTGCCGTCACCGGTGCCGAGCTCGCTCGCCACCCGCGCGGCCCGCGCGCTGCGCTCGCGATCATTTGCCACCCGGATCCTCCTGCCCGTGCTCGTCGGGGCGATCCTGGGGCTGGTCGCGATGCTGTGACGCGCTCATTGTTTCTGGCAGGACAGCCGAGTTGTGGTGACTCGGTGATGGACGTGGCTCGGAATGGGCCCCGGGCCACGTCCGTCCTGCCGGCTTGTTTTTCGTTTCTGGCAGGACAGCCGAGTTGTGGTGACTCGGTGATGGACGCGGCTCGGAATGGGCCCTGCGCCGCGTCCGTCCTGCTGGCTTTGTCTTCTGGCAAGACAGCCGAGTTGTGGTGACTCGGTGATGGGTGTGGCCCCGAATGGGCCCTGGACCACACCCGTCTTGCCGGCTTTTTTTCAGTCCTCGGTCTCCGTCAGCGGCAGGCCGAGCTGCGGCGAGGGCTCGCGCGGCGCGCCGTCGAACCGCACGGCGCCGGTCTCGTCGGTGTAGTTGGCGGCGAGGCGGCGGGCCGAGACCGGGTCGACGTTGCCGAGCCGGTCGAGCGCGAGCGTGACGATGTCGTGCCAGGCGACCGACTTGCGGCTGCCGTCGACCAGGGTCGCCTCGATGTCGCGGGCGATCCGCCGCAGGTCGTCGTCGCTGACGCCGGACCGGTGCGCGGCGACGCGACGCAGGCTGCGGAACAGCTTGTCGCCGTCGAACGCCTCGACCGCGCCGTCGCGCTTGCCGACCTTGAGGCTCGGCGCGCCGAGCTTCTCGTAGGTCGTGAACCGGCGCTTGCACACCGTGCACACCCGGCGGCGGCGCATGCCGTCGGCGGTGACGCGCGTCTCCGTGACGCTCGAGTCGCCGCTGCAATACGGGCACTGCACGAAAAAAGCCTAGCGCGGCTCGCCGGCCGGCGCGAAATTAGTGGCAGCGGTAGCGCGCCATCAGGCTGGGCTTCCCGCCGAGGTCGGACATGCGATAGACCACGTCGCCGCGCACGGCGATGACCTCGGGGAAGCCGACCGACAGCGCGCCGAGCGACTCGACCCGGGCATGGGCGATGTCGTCCCAGCCGCCGGCGCCGGGCACGACCCGCGACACCGTGCCGAGGTCGAACAGGTTGGCGCCGAGCCACAGCCGGCCGGCGTCGTCGAACGCGCAGTCGGCGAGCGCGCCCGGCTTGCCGACCTCGAGCCGGCGGTCGCGATGCACGACCAGCTTGCCGGCCTCGTCGGTCAGGCAGTACAGGTTGCCGTCGGCCTTGGCCGCGGCGAACCCGACGCACGCCCCGGGCTTGCTCGGCGGAGACGGCAGCAGGCACAGGCCCTCGTAGTTGCGGCCGCAGTTACCGGCGTGCGCGCCGCACACCATACCGTCGCCCGGCGGCGGGTGGCTGTTGTTGGACTTGTCGGACAGATCGACCGGGCCGATCGCGTACGGCGCGCCGGCCAGCGCGAAGCCCTTGCCCTGGCGCTGCCAGACGCGGATCCAGCCGGCCGAGGTCAGGCCGTACAGCTTGTCGCCGACGACCGACACGCCCTCGACGTCATCGCCGACGTCGCCGAGCGGCAGCACCCCGGTCTCGAGGGTCGCGCCGGTCTCGGGATCGACCACGCCGTACGCGCCCGCGTTGCCGCTGTCGCTGATCACGACCAGCGCCAGCACGCCGTCGATCGTCATCCAGCCCGCGCCCGACGCCTCGGGCACCGGCGTCGACGGCGCGAAGCTCAGCGGCTCGCAGCCCGTCGCGCTCGCAGGCGCCGCGGCCTTAGGCGCGGGCGCGGCCGGGGCCGCCGCGGTCCCGGTGCCAGCGCCGGCCCCCGCGCCGGGCTTGCCACACGCGGCCGCGAGGATCACCAGCAGTCCCGATGCGCGGCGGTTCACCTCTGCGCTATAGCACTGCCGTGACGGACCGCCGCTATCTCGTCAAGGAGATGTTCGGACCCACGCTGCAAGGCGAGGGCGCCCACGCCGGCCGCGCCGTGGTGTTCCTGCGGTTCGCCGCGTGCAACCTCGAGTGCCCGGGCTGCGACACCGACTTCTCGCCCGAGACCGCGACCCGGATGTCGGCCGAGGACATCGTCGCCCGGCTGCGCGCGCTCGACACCGGCGGCACCCAGCGCGTCGTGGTCACCGGCGGCGAGCCGACCCTGCAGTGGGACGCGCCGCTGTCGGCGGCGATCCGCGGCGCCGGGTTCCGCGTCCACATGGAGTCCAACGGCACCCGCGTGCCGGCCGGCGCGGTCGACTGGCTGACCGTCTCGCCCAAGCCGCAGCACCACCCGGCGAGCATCGCGCTGGCCGACGGCGTGCCCGCCGACGAGCTCAAGGTCGTGATCGACGACAGCGTCGACGAGGCGGTGCTCGATCGCTACGCGGCGCGCTGGCGCTGCGAGCACTACTTCGTCCAGCCGTGGATGACCGATCGCTACGATCACAACCTGGCGCGCACGGTCGCGCTGATCCACGCGCGGCCGCGCTGGCGGCTGTCGCTGCAGCTGCACAAGATCGTCGGCATCCCGTGATGGGGTACGCCCGGCTCGCGCTCGACTGCGTCCAGCGCGAGTGGCCCAATTCGATCCAGCACGCGCTCGCCGGCCCCGCCGACGTCGCGTCGCCGCGCAGCTTGCACCCGGCGTTCTACGGCTGCCTCGACTGGCACTCGGCGGTGCACGGCCACTGGCTGCTGGTCCGGCTGCGGCCCGCGGTGCCGGCGCTGGCCGGCGAGCTCCGCGCCGCGCTCGACGCCAACCTCACGCCGGCGAACCTGGCGGCCGAGGCGGCGTACTTCCGCGCGCCGCATCGCGGCTCGTTCGAGCGGCCCTACGGCTGGGCCTGGCTACTCCAGCTGGCGACCGAGCTGCACGCCGCCGGCGATGCCGACGCCCGGCGCTGGCTCGAGGCGCTGGCGCCGCTGACCGAGGTCATCGTCGCGCGCTACCTCGACTTCCTGCCGCGCCAGACCTACCCGGTGCGCACCGGCGTGCACGCGAACACCGCGTTCGGCCTGGCGTTCGCGCTCGACCACGCGCGCGCCGTCGGCCACACCGCGCTCGAGGGCCTGGTCACCGAGCGCGCGCTGACCTACTACCTCGCCGACCGCGACGCGCCCGCCGCCTGGGAGCCGAGCGGCGAGGACTTCTTCTCGCCGTCGCTGATCGAGGCCGACCTGATGCGCCGCGTGCTGCCGGCGGAGCGCTTCGCGGCCTGGCTGCACGACTTCCTGCCGCGCGGCCTGCCGCCGGCGCTGCGCGCCCCGGCGATCGTCAGCGATCGCGCCGACGGCAAGCTCGCGCACCTCGACGGCCTGAACCTGTCGCGCGCGTGGTGCCTGCGCGGCCTGGCCAGCGCGCTGCCGGCCGGCCCGCTGCGCCGCGAGCTGGCCACCGCCGGCGACGTTCACGCCGCGGCCGGCCTCGCGCACGTCGCGACCGGCGACTACATGGGCGAGCACTGGCTCGCCACGTTCGCCGTCGTGCTCGACGCGGTCAGCTCTTGGGCTGCGGCACGACCCTGAGGTACGGCCGCACCGTCTTCCAGCCGTCGGGGAACAGGCCCTTGGCCTCCTCGTCCTTGACCGACGGCACGATGATCACGTCCTCGCCGTGCTTCCAGTCCGACGGGGTCGCGACCTTGTGCTTCGCGGTGAGCTGCAGCGAGTCGATCACGCGCAGCACCTCGTCGAAGTTGCGGCCGGTGCTGGCCGGGTAGGTCAGGGTCAGCTTGATCTTCTTGTCCGGGCCGACCACGAACACCGAGCGCACGGTGAACGTGTCGCTCGCGTTGGGGTGGATCATCCCGTAGAGGTTGGCGACCTTCTTGTCGTGGTCGGCGATCAGCGGAAAGTTGAGCGCGTGGCCCTGGGTGTCCTGGATGTCCTGGGCCCAGCCCTTGTGCGAGTCGAGCGGGTCGACCGACAGGCCGATCACCTTGACGTTGCGCTTGTCGAACTCCGGCTTGAGCGCCGCGACGCGACCCAGCTCGGTCGTGCAGACCGGCGTGTAGTCCTTGGGATGCGAGAACAGCACGCCCCAGCCATTGCCGAGGTATTGATGGAAGCTGATCGGGCCTTCCGTGGTCTCGGCGGTGAAGTCCGGTGCGTCGTCTCCGAGTTGCAGTGCCATTGAGCGTCCTCCAGGATCCTTGAGTTCACGCGGCGGCGGCGACCACGCCGCGCGCCGGACGATCGAGGTACTCGTTGCGCAGCGACACCAGCGCGGTGACCGCCACGAGGTTGAGCCCGGGGAAGATCATCGTCGTCCACAGGCTGATGTCGAGCGCGCCGCGGACCTTGGGCGCGCCGAAGAACTCGACGACGGCGAACACGCCGCAGATCGAGATCAGGAACGCCCACGCCGGCCGCGACCGCTGGCGATACGAGAAGTGCGCCAGGACCGGCAGCAGGACGCCGGTGATGAACAGCGACATCCACAGCGCCGCGGTCGCGGACGAGCTGGTCGCGGCGTAGACCCCGAACACCAGGTGCAGCGCGCCGAGCCCGAGCGCGAGCAGGTGACCGATCAGCCGCGGGGCGGTGCCGGCGAGGAAGCTCGCCACCGCGATCACGCCGGCGAACACCCCGAACGCGACCCGGACCTGCGCGATCTGCGCCGGCGCGTACGCGGCGACCTTACCCTGGCCGGGGATGATGTTCTGGTGCGACGCGAAGTAGCCGTCGGACAGCAGATAGAACGCGGCGTACGCGACGACGAAGCCGACGACGCTGTAGATCGCCCATCGCTTGGCATTCACGGCGCTGTTCGACATCGCCGCGTAGCATGCGCTACTTGCGCTTCTTGAACAAGGAGCCCCAAAACCCGCGTGGCTTGCCGGCCGCGTCGGCCACCGGCTCGGCTGGGTCCGAGACCAGCGCCGGGGCCTCGCCGGTCTCGGTGAGGTAGGGCACGCTGCCCTCGACGGCCGGCGCGTCCTGCCCGATCGGCGCGGTCGCATGGCCCGGCGCGCCCGGCCGCTGGCCGACGCCCATCGACATCGACAGCGCGCCGAGCGAGGCGTCGAGCGCCAGCTCGGTGTCCTCGACCTCCTTGGCGTACTCCTTGCGGAACAGCTGGCGCAGCAGCTGGCGCAGCTCCTTGGGATCGAAGCGATAGCTGCCGATCAGCGCGTCGAGGTCGGCGGCGAGCTGCGCCGCGGTCTGGTAGCGGTCGGCGACGTCGCGGGCCAGCGCCCGGGTCACGATCGCGTCGAGCTCGGCGGTGACGCGCCGGTTGAAGTCCGACGGCAGCGGGACCTCGGCCTTGCGGACCTTCTCCATCAGCGCGAACTCGGTATCGCCGCGGAACAGCTTCTCCGTGGTCAGCATCTCGTGGAGGATGATGCCGGCGGAGAACACGTCGGTCCGCGCGTCGAGCGGCATGCCGCGGATCTGCTCGGGCGACATGTAGCTGAACTTGCCCTTGAGGATGCCGATCTCGCTGGTGAACTTCATCAGCGCCTGGGCGATGCCGAAGTCGAGCAGCTTGACGTCGCCGTTGTACGAGAGCCGGACATTCGACGGCGACACGTCGCGGTTGACGATGTTGAGCGGCCGGCCGTCGGGGCCCTGCAGCGTGTGCGCGAAGTGCAGGCCCTCGGCGATCCGCGCGGCGATGAACACCGCGTGCGGCACGGGGATCCGCTGCTGCGTCTCCTGGCAGCGGCGCAGCACCTGGGTCAGGTCGCGCCCGCCGATGTACTCCATCGTGATGAAGTGCCGGCCATCGTGCTGGCCGAGCTCGACGGTCTCGACGATGCAGCGGTTGTTGCTGAGCAGCATCGCGAGCTGGCCTTCGCGATGGAACATGTCGACGAATCGCGCCTCGCGCGCGAGCTGCGGCCGCATCACCTTGACCGCGAGCAGGCGCCGCGCGCCGACCTGCGGCACCGCGCGATAGACCTCGGCCATGCCGCCGCGCGCGATCAGCCCGAGCAGGTAGTAGCGGCCGAACGGCACCGGATCGCCGGGGGCGCCGGGCGACATCTTGCCTTCTTGCGACGGCCGCTCGGACACCACGTCCTTCCTACCACGTTACCTCGAGCCGATGCCCCGGCTCGATCTGCACCATCCGCACTTCGGTCCGCACGCCCGAATCGTCCTTCAGGATCATCTTCAGCTTGTGTCCGTCGGTCGGCGCCGCGACGCCGATCTCCGGCGAGGTGATGCCCAGATCGATCATCACGCCCGGCGCCTTGGGGTTCTCCAGGGCGATCCGCCCCAGGGGATGCTCGAGCTTGTTCGCGACGATGCCCCAGCGGAACGCCATCGCCGCGGGCTGGCCGGCCTCGACGGTGGCGTACTCGAACAGCGCCATCTCGTACCGCGGGTTGAAGCACAGGCCCTTGTAGGTCCCGGGCGCGACCGCGATGCCCTTGTCGGGCAGCTTGCCCGTCACCTTCTGGCGGTTCAGCCACAGCTCGGCGCACGGCATGCTCGTCGAGATCTTCAGCGTGCCGAGCGCCGCGTCCTTGGATCTCGCCAGCTCGACCCGCACCGCGTCGGCGTTGCTGCCGAACGGCCGCTGCACGAGGTAGCGCCGGTAGAACTCGCGCTTGGGCGCGTCGGCTCCGAGCTTGTCGTAGGTCGAGCCGAGCTCGCGCAGGAACCCGGGCATGTCGGGCGCGAGCGTGTAGCCGAGGTGGAAGTAGACCAGCGCGTCGCCGTACTGCTTGGCGGCGAACGCGGCGCGGCCGAGCGTGAACGCCTTGCGCGCGTCGCCGGTCTGCTCGGCGAGCGCGAGCTTGTCGGCGAACGGATCGTTGACCGCGCCGAGCCGCTTGACCTCGGCCTGCGCCGCGCTGCGCTCGGCCGGATCGTCGACCGCGGCGGCGTAGTCGGTCCACGCCTCGGCGGCGCGCTCGTTCTGGCCGGTGAGCGTCCACAGCGTCGCGAGCTGCTTGGCCTCGGCGCCGCCCGCGCCGCGCGCGACGACCAGCGCCTGGTACAGCGGGATCGCCTTGGCCCAGTCGCGGGTCTTGACCGCGCGCTGCGCCGTGCCGACCAGGAAGTCGGAGATCTGCGCACGGGTCTTTTCGGTGCCGACCGTCTGGTACAGCGGAAGT
>DASWOO010001109.1:0-4526 GCA_036404335.1 Kofleriaceae bacterium | reverse complement strand
CCCCGCTAGTCGTCGAACTTGAACGACGAGAAGAAGCTCTTCACCTCGTCCGCCGGGACCTGCTGGCGCTGGATCTCGGCGATGTCGATGACCTCGAGCAGCTCGTCGGGGATCTCGAGCAGGAAGCGCGAGGGGGTGCGCGGCATCGCCCGGCCGCGGGCGACGCGGGTGCAGGCGCGGGTCAGGTAGAGCTTGCGCTGGGCGCGGGTGATGCCGACGTAGCACAGGCGCCGCTCCTCGCTGATGTCGACCGCGTGGTCGGTGTCGGAGACGTCGGTCGCCTGCGGCTGCAGCGTGCGGATGTGCGGCAGCAGCTCTTCCTCGAGGCCGATCATGAAGCACACCGGGAACTCGAGGCCCTTGGCGCCGTGCAGCGTGGTCAGCACGACGCGCTCGCCGGACTCCTCGCGCTCGTCGCTGGTCTCGAGCGACAGCATGCGCAGGTACTCGGCCAGCTGCTCGCGGCCCTTGCCCTTCTCGGCGAACCGCTTCAGCGAGCCGAAAAGCCCCTCGACGTTGTCGATCCGGCGCTGCGCCGCCGACTGGCTGCCCGAGGCGTCGCGCAGGTCGTCGTACAGCCGGATGTCCTCGATCAGCGTGCGGGTCGCCGTCACGACATCGCCGCCGCTCTCGAGCGCCGCGCCCAGCTCGCTGATCACGTGCACCAGCTCGATGATCCCGTTCCTGGCCGCCCCGCGCAGATCGCCGACCTCGACGTCGCGCGGCGCCGGGTCGGCCTCGTCGCGCGGCAGCTCGACCTCGAGCCCGGGCAGGGTCCCCGTCCCGGTGATCGCGCCGCGCAGCGCGTCCCACAGCGGCGCGTGCTTGGCGTGCGCCGCCGTGACCAGCCGCTCGACCGTCGTCGCGCCGATCCCGCGCGCCGGGTAGTTGATGATCCGGCGCAGCGCGAGCTCGTCGCGGTGGTTCAGCGCCACGCGCAGGTAGGCGATGACATCCTTGACCTCCTTGCGCTCGAAGAACTGCTGCCCGCCGTACATCACGTACGGGATCGACGCCGTGCGCAGCTCCTCCTCGACCAGCTTGGCCTGCAGGTTCGAGCGGTACATCACCGCGACGTCCTTCCAGGTCCGGCCGTTCTTCTGCAGCTTGGCGATCTCCGTCGCGATCCACTTCGCCTCGTCCTCGGGCGTCGCCGCCACCGCGTGCGTGATGATCTCGCCGTCGCTGTGGTGCGACCAGAGCTGCTTGCCGTGACGCAGCTTGTTGTTGGCGATCACGTCGTTCGCGGCGCTGAGGATCGTCTTGGTCGACCGGTAGTTCTGCTCGAGCTTGACGATCTTGGCGCCGGGGAACATCTCGGCGAACCGCAGGATGTTGGTCGGGTCGGCGCCGCGCCAGCTGTAGATCGACTGGTCATCGTCGCCGACCACCACCAGGTTCTGGTGATCGGTCACCAGGTGGCGGACCAGCCGTAGCTGCGCGGGGTTCGTGTCCTGGAACTCGTCGACCATGACGAACCGGAACTTCTCGGCCCAGCGCCGCGCGACCTCGCGATCGCGCTCGAACAGCCGGACCGGCTCGACGATCAGGTCGTCGAAGTCGTACGCCGCGCACGACCGCATCATCTCCTGGTAGCGCGGGTAGACCTCCTTGGTCTGCACGTCGTAGTCATCCGCGGGGTTGCCCTGGTAGGCCTCGGGCGCGATGAACGCGTTCTTGGCCAGCGAGATCCGGGTCAGCAGCGCCTTGACGTCGAACCGCCGGTCGCCGTCGTGCAGGTTGCGCATCGCCTCGCGCACCGCGCCGAGCTGGTCCGACTGATCGTAGATCACGAAGCCGCGCGGCAGGCCCAGCGCCTTGCGCTCGGCGCGCAGGATCTGCAGGCCGAGCGCGTGGAACGTGCCGATCGTCAGCTTGCGCGCGGTCTGCTTGTCGCCGAGCAGGCCGGCGACGCGCTCGCGCATCTCCTCGGCCGCCTTGTTGGTGAACGTCACCGCGCAGATCGCCTGCGGCGGCACGCCGAGCGCGAGCAGGTTCGCGATCCGGAACGTGATCACGCGGGTCTTGCCCGAGCCCGCGCCCGCCAGCACCAGCAGCGGCCCGCCTCCGTGCGCCGCCGCGTCGCGCTGGGGCGCGTTGAGCTTGTTGAGGTCGACCACCGGGGACGCACGCTACGGATCCACGCCACGCGCGTCAACCGATCGTGCCGACCGCACCAACTCCCGGTACGATCCAGGAGATGAACCGCTACGACGCGCTGGTCGCGGCGCTGCGCCAGGAGATCCCGGGCTTCCGGATCGTGCGCAAGGACCGGTCGCCGCTCCACAAGGCGATCCACGTCGCGCTGTGCGCGCTGACCTTCGGCCGCATGACGTCGTACCTGGATTCGTTCCAGACCACGATCGGCAAGACGGTCTACGTCACCCCCGACTGGGATGGCCTGGACCCCGACGATCGCTACGTGACCCTGCGCCACGAGGCGATTCACTTGCGGCAATTTCGCAGCTACAGCCTGCCGGTCATGGCCGTGCTCTACCTCGTGGTCCCGCTGCCGATGGGCCTGGCGTGGTTCCGCGCGAAGTTCGAGAAGGAGGCGTACGCCGAGTCGATCCGCGCGGCGGCCGAGGTCTGGGGGGCAGCATATCCGCGCCGCGCGGGGTATCGCCGGCAGATCATCGAGCAATTCATGGGTGCGTCGTATGGCTGGATGTGGCCGTTCCGGCGTAGCCTGGAGCGTTGGTATGATCAGGTACTATCGAGCCTCCCGGCGTGACTGACCCGATCGTAGGCATCGACCTCGGCACCTCCAACTCGGTGGTCGCGCACGCCGACGCCACGGGGACGGTGCGCGTCCTGGCCGACGACGCTGGCGGCAAGGTCCACCCCTCGGTCGTGTCGTTCCACCCCAACGGCGGCGTGGTCGTCGGCGCGGCGGCCAAGCAGCGCAAGGTCATCGACCCGGCGAACACGATCTACTCGGTCAAGCGGCTGATCGGCCGGGCGTTCCGCTCGGCCGAGGTCCAGACCACGATGGCGCGCTCGCCGTACGTGATCAAGGAAGGCCCCAACAACGCGCCGCTGATCGTCACCCGCGGCGGCGAGTTCGCCGTCCCCGAGATCTCGGCGATCGTCCTCGACCACGTCCGCAACGTCGCGGCCGCGCGGCTCGAGGCGCCGGTCAACCGCGCGGTCGTCACCGTGCCGGCCAGCTTCAACGACGCGCAGCGCTCGGCCACCGCCACGGCCGGCGCGATCGCCGGGCTCACCGTGGTCCGCGTGCTCAACGAGCCGACCGCGGCCGCGCTGGCCTACGGCCACACCCGCCAGCTGCGCGAGATCATCGCGGTCTACGACTTCGGCGGCGGCACGTTCGACATCACGTTCCTGAAGCTCGCCGACCAGGTCTACGAGGTGCTCGGCACGTCGGGCGACACGTTCCTCGGCGGCGACGACCTCGACGAGCGCCTGGTCGAGAAGATGGTCGCCAAGTTCCTGACCGAGAACCGCATGGACCTGCGGACCAACGAGGTCGCGATGATGCGGCTGCGCGCGGTCGCCGAGCAGACCAAGATCGAGCTGTCGCGCCGGTCGCGCGCGGTGGTCCGGATCGACGAGATCGCCTACGGCAAGGGCGGCGCGCCGCTGAACTTGCAGATCGAGATCTCGCGCGACGAGTTCATCCGCGAGGTCTCGGACCTGATCGACCGGACGTTCCCGGTGTGCTCCGAGGCGCTGCAGCTCGCCCAGCTCAAGCTCGACCAGATCGCCGACGTGATCCTGGTCGGCGGCTCGACCAAGATCCCCTACGTCCGCGATCAGGTCGGCAAGTTCTTCGGCAAGGCCGCGCGGACCGACGTCAACGCCGAGGACGCGGTCGCCGCGGGCGCCGCGCTGCAGGCCACGTCGCTCGAGCGAATCCTGGCGCGCCGGCCGACGACGATGCGCCAGCCGATCATCCGCGCGCCCGCCGGCGACGACGAGATCACCAACAACGTGCCGGTGCTGCAGCTCGCCGAGTCGGGCGCGACCATGGCGCCGTCGGAGCT
Organism: Kofleriaceae bacterium; assembly: GCA_036404335.1. Classification (GTDB taxonomy): domain Bacteria; phylum Myxococcota_A; class Polyangia; order Haliangiales; family Haliangiaceae; genus JABFXX01. The sequence goes on along the minus strand of DASWOO010001109.1, from coordinate 519 downwards.
GACCCTGCAGCAGCGGCCGGTCAAGCGGCCGACCGCGGGCTACCCGGTGGTCCGCCCGCCGACCGAGGCGACCAAGCCCGACACCGCGTACTCGATGACGCGCTCGGGCGTGCGCGACGAGGTCGCCGCGCCGGAGCGGTATCCGGGCACGCCGACGACGCAGGCCGAGACCGACCCGGCGATCGAGCCGTTCTTCGAGACCCGCACGCCGCCGCCGCACGCGCGGCCGCTGGGCCGGATCACCCGGCCGACGGCCGGGCCGACGCCGCCCACGCAACCGACGCCGGACGCGCCCGCCGCGTTCCAGCTCGACCTCGAGTCCGGCGCGCTGGCGTCCGATCATCCGATGGCGCGGCCGACCACGGCGCCGGGCACGGCGGTGCCGCCGCCGACGCCGCGCCGGGCCTCGGCCGCGCAGCCGGCGGCGAAGAGCCCGTACCAGATGACCGCGCCGCTGCCGCCGGACCTGCGCGATCCGCACAAGCCGCCGCAGCAGTACCCGGTGATCCAGCTCGACGA
>DASWOO010001108.1:0-2545 GCA_036404335.1 Kofleriaceae bacterium | reverse complement strand
GCGCAGCCGGAACCGCCGCGCGGTCCGGCGCTTGGTCGCGAGCAGGAAGTCGAGCGCGGCGAACTTGACGATCCGGGCGCGGCGCCGGCCGATCAGGTGGATCGCGATCGGCACGGCGAGCGCGATCACGCCGATCAGCATCAGCGGCGCCAGGAAGCCCACTAGCGCGCCCTCCGGACCGGCCCGAGCTTCGAGCGCGCGACCAGCAGCTCGAGCACGGTCTTCTCGAGCGGCCGGTCGGTCTCGGCCAGGTGGTAGTCGATGCCCGCGCCGGTCAGCACGCTGCGGGTCCGCGCGAGGAACGCCTCCATGCGCTCGAGGTACTCGTGGCGGATCGCGGCGGGGTTGACCAGCATCTTGCCGTCCGACTCGAGCGCCTCGAACTGGGTCAGGCCGTCATAGGGGAAGCTGCGCTCGTGCGGATCGATCAGGTGCAGGACCGAGACGTCGTGGCGCTGGGCGCGCAGCTGGGTCAAGAGCGTCGTGGTCCGGTCGTCGGCGTCGAACAGGTCCGACGCCAGGATGATCAGCGCGCGCCGCCGGCGGGTCAGCTCGGCGATCCGCGCCAGCGCGGCCGCGGGCGATTCGTCGCCGGCGCCGCCCCGCGCCATGACCGCGTCGAGCACCGCCATCAGGTCGTGCAGGTGCGTCGTCCGCCCCCGCGGCGGCACGATGGTCTCGAGCGACCGGTCGCCGCACGCGACCAGGCCGACCTTGTCCTGCTGCTGGATCACCAGGTAGGCGAGGGCGGCGAGCGCCAGGCCGGCGTAGCGCAGCTTGGAGATGCCGCCGCCGGCGAACGACATCGACGCCGACGCGTCGAGCACGAGGTAGACCGTGAGCTGCGATTCCTGCTCGAACTGCTTCACGTAGTAGCGGTCGAGCTTGGCGTAGGCCTTCCAGTCGACGTGGCGCAGCTCGTCGCCGGGCGAGTACTCCTTGTGCTCGGCGAACTCGACCGACGAGCCGTGGAGCTGCGCGCGGTGCATGCCGGACAGCGCGCCCTCGACGATGACCCGCGCCTGGACCGCCAGGCTGCCGAGCCGGGCGAGCTGGGTCGGATCGAGGCCCGGCGACGCCGTCACCGGCGCGTCCCCGGCGGCGGCGTCGGGGCGATCGGTCATGGCGAGACCGTGGCGAGCAGGCGATCGACGAGATCGCCGCCCCGCAGGCCCTCGGCCTCCGCGCGATAGTTGAGGATCAGCCGGTGCTGCAGGGTCGGCCGCGCCAGCGCCGCGACGTCCTCGGTCGACACCGCGAACCGGCCGCCGAGGATCGCGCGCGCCTTGGCCGCGAGGATCAGGAACTGCGACGCGCGCGGCCCGGCGCCCCACGACACCGCGTCGCGGATGAACGCCGGCGCGTTGGGCGACGTCGGCCGGGTCGCGCGGGCGAGCGCGACGGCGTACTTGACCGCGTGGTCGGCGACCGGCACGCGGCGCACGAGATCTTGCAGCTGCATGATCCGCTGCGGCGACAGCACGCGCGCCAGCTCCGGCCGGTGGTCGCTGGTCTGCTGGCGGACGATCTCTTCTTCCTCGGCCTCGGTCGGGTAGTCGACGTCGATCTGGAACATGAACCGGTCGAGCTGGGCCTCGGGCAGCGGATAGGTGCCCTCCTGCTCGACCGGGTTCTGGGTCGCGAACACCAGGAACGGCAGCGGCAGCTCGTGCGTGGTGCCGCCCGCGGTGACCCGGTACTCCTGCATCGACTGCAGCAGCGCCGCCTGGGTCTTGGGCGGGGTCCGGTTGATCTCGTCGGCGAGCACGAGGTTGGCGAACACCGGGCCCTTGATGAACCGGAAGATCCGGCGGCCGGTCGTGTGGTCCTCCTCGAGGACCTCGGTGCCGGTGATGTCCGCCGGCATGAGATCCGGGGTGAACTGGATGCGCTGGAACGACAGGTTCAGGGTCTCGGCCAGGGTCGAGATCAGGAGGGTCTTGGCCAGGCCCGGCACGCCGACGAACAGGGTGTGGCCGCGGGCGAACAGCGCGATCAGCAGCTGCTCGATCACCCGGCGCTGGCCGATGATCCGCTTGTTGATCTCGGCGAGGATCTCGTCGTGGGCCTGGGCGAGCTCGGCGACCGCGTCGAGGTCGTTCTTGATCACGATGCTGGACGACTCGTCGGCGAGCGGCAGCGCCTCCGGATCGCCCGGATCGCTGTGCGGATCGGCGCGGAGAAACGTGACGTCGGCGAGCTTCTCGCCGGTGACCGGGGTGGGGCGCGTCTTGTTCATGCTTCGGCTAGTTCGGCAAAACTAATTCTTGAGCTGGTCGCAGGCTGCGCGCTCGCGCGACGCGCGGCCGTCATGGATCTGAGTATACGCCTCGGCGAGCCCGCAGCGCGTGGTCGGATCGAACGGGCTCACGCCCAGCGCGGCTTCGTAGGCGGTGATCGCCTCGGCCCACTGGTGCTTGGCCGCCCGCGCCTGGCCCAGGGTGACCGCGGCGACCGCGTCGTGGTCGTCGGCCGCGACCAGCGGCGTCGCCAGCTCGATCGCCCGGTCGAAGCGGCCGAGCTCGACCAGGGTGCGCGCCAGCTT
>DASWOO010001107.1:0-3378 GCA_036404335.1 Kofleriaceae bacterium | reverse complement strand
ACCGCATCGGTGGCGAGCCGTGCGAGGCACTCCTGTGCCGAGTGCACGCTGTTGACGCTCAGGCCGCGGCGGCGAAGGCCGTCGCGCAGCAGCTGCGCGGTATCGACGTCGTCATCGACGACCAGGACGCTTCCGTTCATGACCAGCTCCGGATGGAGACATCACCAGTGATCGTCCGACCCATTGAGCCGACTCTCATAGCCGAGACCGAGGGTAGGCGCTGGCGTCTCACGTCCCTTCGTGCCTAGCACGCTGGTCAGGGAAAACTCGCCGAAAAAACAAGAACATACCGCGTGCGAATGCGCACGGGGATATCGAGCGTCGATGTCACGCGTGAGCTGACCGAATCGTGACATGCGGTACACGAAGTTTTAACGCCAGTCCTTGACGTCGATTCCGATCACGGGAGTGGCTGTGCCCCTGGCGTTTTGCTTCGGTTTGCTCTACATTGGAATTGCGACCATGTCGCCGGACCCATACGCGATACCGGGTTGGCTATCACGACCGTGGGTTCGAAACGGGCCGATGTGCCCATTATGAAGGCTCGGCTCCGGGAGCCGCTGCAATCGTGCGTGCGGGCCGAAGGGTCGGGTTTCTGGCTCATGCCAGGGGAGGACAGACAACATGCCAAGTACCAGTCACAGCTCTACGGGGGGGCGTTCTTAGCCCTACCCACTCGTCCTCAGCTGACTCTGTCGGCTGGGTAATGAAGAGCAAACGGGGCCGGCTGACCGGCCCCGTTCTATTTTTCGGTGCTATGTAGCGCGCGTGACGACCAGGCCAACCAAGCAGCTGGAGACGTTCCCCAACCCGCGCGTCGGCCGCGACTATCACGTCGCGTTCGAGTGCCCGGAGTTCACGTGCCTGTGCCCGATGACCGGCCAGCCGGACTTCGCGACGATCTCGATCGACTACGTGCCGGGCGAGCTGTGCGTCGAGCTCAAGAGCCTCAAGCTGTACCTGTGGAGCTATCGCGATGAGGGCGCGTTCCACGAGGCCGTGACCAACAAGATCTGCGACGACCTGGTCGCCGCGATCGCGCCGCGCCACGCGACCATCGTCGGCAAGTTCTGGGTGCGCGGCGGGATCGCGACGACGATCACCGTCGTCCACGACGGCATCAAGCCCTAGATCGTCAGCAGCAGCTGGTGATCGGCGAGCGTCCGCTCGGCGAACGCGGCCTCGCTGAACGCGAGGTAGAGCAGCCAGGTGCGGACGAACGGCTCGTCGAAGCCGAGCGCGGCGACCGCCGGCCGCGCGGCGAGGAACCGCTCGCGCCAGTGGCGCAAGGTCGGCGCGTAGTCGGGACCGATGTCGTCGGCGCTGGTGATGCGGAAGCCGGCGCGGGTGGCCGCGGCGCGGATCGCGCCGAGCGACGGGATCAGCGAGCCGGGGAAGATGTACGTCTGCATCCAGTCGACGTTGCGGCGATAGCGCTCGAACCGCCCGTCGGGCATGGTGATCGACTGCAGCGCGAACCGGCCGCCGGGGCGCAACCGGCGCGCGGCGATCGCGAAGTACGCCGGCAGGTACTCGTAGCCGACCGCCTCGAGCATCTCGATCGACACGAGCTTGTCGTAGCGGCCGTCGAGCGCGCGGTAGTCGCGATACTGGATGTCGACGCGGTCGGCGAGGCCGGCGGCGGCGACGCGCGCGGCGGCGAGCTGGTGCTGTTCGCGCGACACGGTGATCGCGGTGACCCGGCAGCCGCGGGTGCGCGCGGCGTGGATCGCCATGCCGCCCCAGCCGCAGCCGATCTCGAGCAGGTGATCGGCGGGGCCGAGCTCGAGCAGCGCGCACAGCCGCTCGAGCTTCGCGTGCTGGGCACGGGCGAGCTCGGCGGTGCCGTCGAACACGGCGCAGGAATAGGCGAGGGTCTCGGGGTCGAGGAACAGCTGGTAGAACGCGTTGCCGAGATCGTAGTGCGCGTGGATGTTGCGCTCGCTGCCGTGCGGCGTGTTGGCGGCGCGGCGGTGGCGCAGCCTCGTCGGGAGCTGGGCGAGCCAAGTCAGCGGCGATTCGACGCCGCGCGCGCCGGTCGCGCGCAGCGCGAGGCGGAGCACGGCGACCAGGCCGTCGGCGTCGTCGCACGACCACTCGCCGGCGACGAACGCCTCGCCGACGCCGAGCTCGCCGCGCAGCACCAGGCGCAGAAACATCCGGTCGTCGTGGATCCGCACGGTGGCGTCGGCCGGGCCCGGCGCGCCGATCCGCGCGCGCCCCCCCGACGGCAGGATCAGATCGAGCCGGCCGGCCGACCAGCCGGCGCGGAGCTGGGCGATCGCGAGCCGGCGCAGCAGCGAGCCCGCCGGCGGGATCAGGCGCGGCAGGGGCACGATCAAGGGATGGGCGACGGCCCCCGGCACGTGGGACACTAGCGTATATCTCGCGGCCGGTGGTCGGGTTCCGGCCGGAAGTACGGCACGCCGCGCAGCCGGAGCAACACGGCCTGCCAGTGGATCAGGCCGATGACCTGCGCGGTCATCAGCGGGTAGCGTAGCGCCGCGGCGGCGAGCGCGCGATCGGTCAGCGTCGTCCGCCGGCCGGCAAGCTCGGCGACGAAGATCCGCCGGTCCGGTTCGCATGGCCCGGCGCCGGGGCGCTCGACGTGCATGGTCACCGCCAGGCGATCCCCGTCGAGCGGGGCGTCGAACCAGAAGTCGTAGCGCGCGTCGCCGTGCAGGAACGGCGAGACAAACAGCTCGCGGACGTGGCGAAACCCGACGAGGTCGCGCCGGCGCTCGGCGAGGCGCTGCGCCGGGCCGAGCACGTAGCGCCGCCGGCCGCCGTAGGTGTTGCTGACCTCGGCGATGGCGGAGACCAGCGCGCCGGCCGCGTCGTAGTTGAGGAAGAAGCTGACCGGGTTGAACCCGTAGCCGGCGACGCGGAGGTTGGTGACCAGGCGCGTGGTGTGGGGCGCGGGCACGCCGTTGGCGGCGAGCAGGTCGGCGAGCGCGGGCTTGAGCCCACCGGCGGCGGCGGTGTAGTCCGCGTCGTGCAGCGCGAACAGGTTGCGGCGGTTGTGCGAGAACAGCCGCAGCTCGTCGAGCGCCGCGAGCTCGTCGAGATCGAGCGCGGCGACGTAGACCGGATAGCGAAACGTGCGGCGCGCGAGCTCGTCGCTGCGCGCGTGCATCACGTGGCCGCGGATCAGCGCGGAGCGGGTCGGCTGCGGCGTCATCGCCGGGCGTCCTCACCGAGCCGGGTCGCCGCGGTGATCCCGGAGCGCATCGCGTCCTCGTGGAAGCCGAAGCCGGCGTGCGCGCCCGCGTAGTAGGTGCGCCGATCGTTGCCGAGGCCGGCGAGCCGCGGCTGGGCGGCGAGCGCGGCGGCGTCGAGCTGCGGATGGTGGAACACCGCCTCGTGCAGCACGCCCTC
>DASWOO010001106.1:0-16613 GCA_036404335.1 Kofleriaceae bacterium | reverse complement strand
ATCGCGGTCGTGCGCGCCGTGATCGCCGCGCCGCCCGACGCCGACGCGGTGCGCGAGCTGTACGGCGAGCTGGTCGATCGCTACCGCGGCCAGCCCACCCGCCTGGCCGCGCTGCGGCCGCTCGGCGCCGAGATCCGCCGGCTCGAGGCGGAAGGCACGCTGGCCAGCTCGCTGGTCGTGCGCTCCAATCGCCGGCCGCACAAGCGCTGAGCCAGCGCTCCCCGCGCCCGCGCGGGATGTGCTAAGTAAGCGCGGCCATGAGCCTGGTTGTCCTCGACGAAGTGACGCTGTTCTTCGCCGATCGGATGATCTTCGACGCGGCCTCGCTCCGGCTCGGCCACGGCGACCGGATCGGCCTGATCGGGCCCAACGGCTCGGGCAAGACGACCCTGCTCAAGGTGATCGCCGGCGATCAGGAGATCGACGACGGCCGGGTCGCCCGCGCCAACGGCGTGCGGATCGGCTGGCTGCCGCAGGACATCTCGATCTCCGGCGGCCGCAGCCTGATCGACATGATCCTGTCGAGCGTGCCCGGCCGCGCCGAGCTCGACGCCCGGCTCGCCGCGTCCGAGGCCGAGCTCGAGGCCGCGTCGTCGACCGCCGGCGCCGACGAGCAGAGCCTGCTCGACGCCGCGGCCGAGATCGCCGAGATCCACGAGCGCATCGATCACTTCGAGCGGTTCTTCGGCGAGCACGAGGCGCTGGCGATCCTCGCCGGCCTTGGCTTCGCGCCCGGCGACGAGCTGCGCGACGTCGGCGAGTTCTCCGGCGGCTGGAAGATGCGCGCGGTGCTCGCCGGCCTGCTGTTCCAGCGGCCCGACGTGCTGCTGCTCGACGAGCCGACCAACCACCTCGACATGCCGTCGGTCGCGTGGTTCAGCGATTTTCTCAAGCGCTGGAACCGCTGCTTCATCCTGATCAGCCACGATCGCGAGTTCCTCAACGAGCAGATCTCGCGCGTGGTGTCGCTCGAGGTCGAGGGCGTGCGCAGCTACCCCGGGAACTACGAGAAGTACCTCGAGCAGCGCGCCGAGGAGGAGACGATCCTCGAGGGCAAGGCCCGGAACCTGTCCGCCGAGCGCGAGCGCCTCACCTCGTTCATTAACCGGTTCCGCGCCCAGGCCAACAAGGCCAAGGCGGTGCAGTCGCGCGTCAAGTGGCTCGAGAAGATGGAGTCGGTCGAGACCTACCAGAAGCGCAGCGTGATGCGGTTCTCGTTCCCGCCGACCTCGCGGGTCGTCGCCGACGTGCTCAAGGTCGACGGGCTCAAGAAGGCCTACGGCGACCACATCGTGTTCCCCGGCATCGACCTGACCGTGCGGCGCGGCGACAAGATCGGCATCATCGGCGTCAACGGCGCCGGCAAGACCACGCTGCTGCGGATGCTGGCCGGCGAGCTGCCGGCCGACAGCGGCACGATCAAGGCCGGCAGCGGCGTCGAGGTCGGCTACTACGCCCAGCACCACGCCGACACGCTCGATCTGACCGCGACGGTGTACGAGGTCGTGCTGCGCGCCGCACCCGACACCCCGCCGGCGCGCGTCCGCTCGATCCTCGGCGCGTTCATGTTCTCCGGCGACAACGTCGACAAGCCGGTCAAGATCCTCTCGGGCGGCGAGAAGGCGCGCGTCGCGCTGGCCCGGCTGCTGGTCGCACCGGGAAATCTATTGCTGATGGACGAGCCGACCAACCACCTCGACCTCGCGTCGTCGGAGAGCCTGACGGCGTCGCTCGGCACGTTCGACGGCACGCTGGTGTTCGTCAGCCACAACCGGAGCCTGATCCGCAACGTCGCGACCAAGATCTGGAACGTCGAGGACCAGCGGGTCGAGACCTACGCCGGCTCGCTCGACGAGTACATGTACTCGATGGCGCAGCGCCGGATCGCGGTCGCGGCCACCGAGGACGGTCCGCGGCGTGACGCGCGCGGCGCGGTGCCGCAGGCGGCGGTGGTCGGCAAGTCGCGCGAGGACGACAAGGCGCGCAAGCGGCGCGAGGCCGAGATCCGGCAGAAGCGCAACGTCAAGATCGGGCCGCTCGAGAAGACGGTGGCGCAGCTCGAGGAGCGCGTCGCGGTGCTCGAGACTGAGCAGAAGACCCGGTCCGCCGAGCTGGCGGATCCGGCGGTCTACGACGACGCCGCGCGCCGCAACAAGCTGTTGTCGGACTACCAGACCGGCGCCGACAAGCTCGAGGAGCTGACCGCGCGCTGGGAAAAGGCGATGGCCGACCTCGAGGTCGCCAAGGCCGAATTTCAAGAGCCGGTGTAGTAAGCTCTGGCCGTGGATCTCAGCGGCCACCTCATCGACGGCAAGTACCAGCTGGTCTCGCTCGCGGGCGAGGGCGGCATGGCGTCGGTCTACAAGGCGATGGTGCGCGGCGCTGCTGGGTTCCAGCGCCCGGTCGCGGTCAAGCACATCAAGCCCGAGTTCCGCGCGCTCAAGAACTACATCGACATGTTCATCGAGGAGGCGCGGGTCGGCAGCGAGCTCGCGCACCCCAACCTCGTCCAGGTCCACGACTTCGTCAGCGAGCACGGCTCGTACTACCTGATCATGGAGTGGGTCGAGGGCGTCGACCTCGGCGCGCTGATCAAGGCCTACCGCGACAACGTCCAGGACGTCGCCTGGCCGCTCGCGGTCACGATCGCGGTCGGCACGCTGCGCGGCCTGGGCGCGGCGCACGACCGGGTCGGGCCCGACGGCGCGCCGTCACCGGTGATCCACCGCGACGTCTCGCCGCACAACGTACTGCTCGGGCAGAACGGCGCGATCAAGCTGTCGGACTTCGGCCTGGCGCGCGCCCGCGATCGCGCCGCCAGCCTGACCGCGCCGGGCACGGTGAAGGGCAAGCTGTCGTACCTGGCGCCCGAGGTCACGTTCGGCAAGCCCAACACCGTGCAGTCGGATCTGTTCGGCGTCGGCAGCGTGCTGTGGGAGACGCTGACCGGCGACCGGCTGTTCGACGGCAAGAACGACATCGAGATCTTCAAGAAGATCCGCGCCTGCCAGATCCCGTCGATCCAGACCCGGCGCCAGGACGTGCCGCCGGCGCTCGCCGCCGTGCTCGAGGTCGCGCTGTCGGCCGACCCCGGCCAGCGCTACGCCACCGCCGACGAGTTCGCCCACGTCCTCGACCAGGTGCTCAAGACCGCCCACGGCTTCAACAGCGCGAGCGCGCTCAGCAACGCGGTCGCCGAGATCCGCGGCCCGCAGCGGCCGAGCCTGCGCAACCTCGAGGTCGTCCCGGACGAGCAGCCGACGACCGAGCACCGGACCGACACCATGGCTGCGGTCGACCCCGACACCATCGTCGAGGCCGGCTCCGAGCTCGACATCGAGATCGAGATCGACAACGGGCCGACCGACGCCGACGTGCGCCGGCCGTTCGGCGATCAGATCCTGCCGGTCACCGTGCCGGGCAAGCGCAGCACGACCGTGCGCGACGAAGACTAGGTCGCCTGCTCGACGGCCTTGACCTGGAACACCATCCGGTCGTCGAGCCGGATCGCGGTCAGCGACCGTCCCCAGACGCAGCCGGTGTCGAGGCCGACGTGATGCGGGCCGATGTCGAGGCCGAGCGCGGCCCAGTGGCCGAACAGCACCGTGTGGGTCTGCCATGCCGCGCCGCGGAACCCGAACCACGGCAGGCAGCCGGTCGGCGCGTCGGCGGGCCGCCCGTCGAAGTCGACCTCGATCCGGCCGTCGGCGCGCAGGGTCCGCGCGCGGGTCAGGTACGCCAGGATCGCCCGCCAGCGATCGCCGCCGCCGAGCTGATCGTTCCACCGCGGCGGCGGGCCACCCAGCTGCGTCAGGAACGCGCGCCAGCTCGGGCCGCGCAGCTCGCGCTCGATCTCCGAGGCGTGGGCCTGGGCGTCGGCCACGGTCCACTTCGGGTGCAGCCCGCCGTGCACGACCACGTAGTTGCCCTCGACGTGGATCAGCGGCCGGCCGCGCAGCCAGTCGATCAGCCGATCGCAGTCCGGCGCGTTCAGCACCTCGTCGAGCGTGTCGAGCCGCTTGGCGCCGGCCGCGCCGGCCGCGCGCGCCAGCAGGTGCAGATCATGGTTGCCGAGCACGACGGTGGCGTGCGCGCCCAGGTCCCGCGCCCAGCGCAGCACGTCGAGCGAGCGCGGCCCGCGGTTGACCAGATCGCCGACCAGCCACACCTGATCGACGTGCGGCTTGAAGTCGATCAGGCCGAGCAGGCGCTCCAGGCTGGCCATGCAGCCCTGGATATCGCCGATCGCATAGCGCGCCACGCTCCCTTGGTATCACACCCGCGCCGAACGGCGAGTCAAACGGTGACGCGCGTGACCACGAAGCCGGCGCGGCACGAGCCGGCGCGGAGCTCGAGCGTGCCCTCGCCGCGCACGAGGTAGCTCGCCCAGCCGACGTGGCTCGTGCCGCGCGTCCCCGGGTTCGCCGGCAGGTTGGCGCCGGTGTGCAGGCCGCGGCCCCAGCCGTCGAGGTGGCCGAGCACCTGGTGGCCGGCGCCGGCGTCGACCAGCGCGCAGCCCTCGGTGCGCGCCGTCGCGTACACCGGCTCGTTGAAGTCGAGCTGCCGGGCCGACGGCAGGCCGTAGCTGCCGAGGTAGCCGTCATTGCGGATCGCGACGTCGATCCGGGTCAGCCCGCCGGTCAGCACCTCGCGCCGGATCTCGCCGACGGACAGCCGCGGCGCCATCGCCGCGACGTGCAGGAACGCGTGGGCCTGCGCCGCGCACATCTCGCGGAGCTCGTGCAGCGGCGGGTTCCAGATCCCGATCCGCGGATCGATGCCGCCGAGCTCGACCGGCCCGAGCTGCGGGTGGTCGAACGGCCGCCACGGCGGGAACATCTGGCCGCCGTTCTCGTCGCGGTCCCACCACGCCAGCTTGACCAGGTCGGCGCGCGACACCCGCTCGTAGAGCTCGACGAACTTGTCCGGCCGCGGCATGTCGAGCCGCTTGAACAGGTCCCACAGCTCGACGACGTAGCCGAGCGCGCCGCGCTGGTTGTACGCGTAGTCGGACAGGTCGCCGCGCAGCGGCTTGTCCGGCACCTCGAGGTACTCCTCGTAGCCCGAGACCATCGGATAGCCGGTGTGCTCGCCCATCCACGCCTCGAGCTGGCGGAACACCGCCAGGTCCTCGGGGTGGAGCTTGTGGTCGGGCGCGTGGCCGTACGGCCGGATCACCACGCCGCCGAACGTGTGCAGGTCGAGCCAGGCGAAGATCTCGGGGTGGGCGGTCGCGAACTCGACGACGCCGCGGACCTCCGGCTCGCTCGCGGCATAGGGCCCGGCGCCCGGCTGCTCGTGGTGCGGCGCCCAGGTCCACGGGAAGTTGCGGTTGAGGTCGATCGGGTTGTCGCCGAGGAACATCGGCGTCGGGATCCGCTTGCCGTCGAAGTGCTCGATGTGGCCCTCGGGGTAGAGCTTGTAGAACGGCCCGGTGTCCTCGAGGGTGCGCTCGACCAGCAGCCCCGGGAACTCCGGCGCCTCGACCAGCTCGCCGCCCGGGTCGACGACCCGCATCACCCGGGTCTGGCCGTCGCCGTCGATGTCGCCGGTGATCCAGCGCGGCTGGCCGCGATCGATCCGCTGGTCGCGCGGCACCGAGCGCACGAACCGGCCGCTGTGCAGCACGTGCTCGGCGCCGTCGGGCGAGATCCGCGGCACGATGTGGAACACGACCTCGCGCAGCCGGGCGGCGATCGGCGCCGGCAGGTCGAACGGATCGACGCCGTCGAGGTGGAGCCGCAGCATGTCCTCGGCGATCGCCAGCGCGACGCTCGAGCCGGCGAGCTCGATCGCGTGGATGTTGCCGCCGACCCACACCGCCGGGCGCAGGCGCTCGGGCTCGGCGTCGATGGTCAGGATCCAGACGTCGCGACCCTCCGGCGTCGTGGCCAGGGAGCGCAGCCGGCACACCGCCGGGAACGCGCCGGCCCACGCCTGCAGCTGGGCGCTCAGGCGCTCGTGATCGAGATAAGCCTGGCGAAATCCCAGCGAGACATCGGCGAGCGCGGTCATGGCCGGCGAGGGTACTGGATCTGTGGCGCCGATCGCGTTTGCTGAAACAACCGGCTGCCTCCAGGTGTCACATTGCTACGCTTCGAACAGGAGACTTGCCATGACGTCGATTCCGCAGGCACGCGTGGTACGCAATGCGGGGCAGCTGGTGGCGCCGCCGCCTCCGCTCCGCAACGACGACGAGCCGTCCGCGGTCCGGATCGCCCTGAGCTACGCGATCGGCCTGTGGCCGCTCACCTGCGTGGTGATGCTGGTGTTCGCCTTTCTGATCCTGGCGGGCAACGCCGCGTCGCCCTGAACCTCGGGGCCGCTCACTGCAGGAGCAGCGGCACCCACGCGTACCAGGCGTAGTTGTTGTCGACCGCGCTCATCGTGCTCCAGTGGTACTCCCACAGCGTCCGGCTCAGGCCGCGCGCGTCGAACAGCGCCACCACGTCCTGGAACCACGCGTCGTGGTTCGGCACGCCGCTGCCGATGCCGTACTCGCCGATCCACACCGGCATCCGCACGGTCTGCATGACGTCGAGCGTGACCGCCAGGTGCGCGGCGAGCTGCGCGGGGCTCCGCGCCGGGTAGCCGGACGTCCCGTTCCAGGTGAAGTTGCCGGCCGTGGCCCAGCCCGCGGCCGAGTAGCCGTCGTCGTCGCCGCCGGCATAGTAGTAGTGCAGCGAGTAGATGACGTTGGTCTTGTCGTGGAGCTGCGAGAAGTCGAGCTTGCGCGAGTCGACGTTGCCCGAGATCGGCTCGACGATCAGGATCTTGTTCGGGACCAGCGGGCGGACCGCGGCCATGAGCGTGTTGTAGCCGCCGAACAACGCCGCGCTGTCGATCGCGTGGAGCTGGGGCTCGTTGAGCAGATCGATCGCGACGACCTGCGGCTCGCTGGCGTAGCGCGACGCGATCAGCTGGAGGTACGGAATCGCCTCGCGGCTCACGGTCTGGAAGTCCTGCGTGTCGCCGGCCTGCACGGCCCACGGCGGGAACTTGGGCCCGCTGTTGGCGTGGATCGGATCGAGGATGACGTAGATCCCGGCGGCCTTGCAGCTCGCGATCGTCTGATCGAGCGCGGCGAGCGCGGCGGCCGTGAACTGACCGCGCGCGGGCTCGTAGTCGTTCCAGCTCATCGCGAGCCGCATCATGTTGAAGCCCTTGGCCTTGATCTCGGCGAAGTGCGCGGCGGGCACCGCCCAGCCGCCTGCGCCGGTGCCGCGCAGGTTGAAGCCGTTGAGCCGCACCGGCAGGCCGGTCGCGTTGCTGACGAACGCGTCGGGGTACGCGGCGTGGAGCAGCTCGTGCGACACGGGGACCGGGGTGACGTCGATCCAGACCAGGGTCTCGCCGAGCGAGGTCGAGCCGCCGCTGGTGTTGGTGAAGTCGAGCTCGGTGCGGAGCTGGCTGGCGTCGGCGACCGACAGCCCGGCGAAGACATCGCTGAAGTTGGCCTTGGCCGCGCCGAGCGCGTGGGCCGGCCCGATCGCGAGCAGGGTTGCGCCGGCGAAGAGCTTGACCTGCACGCTGCCGACCGCGCCGGCGAGCGCCCAGCCGCGATGGTTGACGACGACCTGGGATGCACCGCCGGCCGGCGCGCCGGCGTAGCCGAACGTGATCGCGGCGCTGGCGACGCCGGGCGCGCTGCGCGCGAAGTCGTTGTCGTTGGCGGCGGTGAACGCCTGGCCGTCGTCGACCAGGGCGAAGATCGGCGTGCTGCCGCCGCCGCCCCAGACATGATCGTTGGCGAGATCGGCGGACGGCGACAGGCTCACCGCCGCGGCGAGCGCGTCGGTCGCGGTGGCGATCGCGGGCTCATCGGCGATCGCGCAGCTCGCCGTGGCGAGCGCGAACGTGAACGCGGCGAGCCAGGCTGGCCGGATAGGACGTGGACGGGGTGTGCTGGACATCCGCCGCAGCTTAGCTGAGCGTCGTCGGATCGTTGGGATCGATCGACGGCACCGCCTGCAGCATGCGCGGCAGCTCGAGCAGGCTGGCGATCGGCGAGCCGACCAGCATCGCCGGGCTCATGTTGGTGAGGCCGCTCGGCTCGATCGTGCCGACCGTCACGGCGAACGCGCCGTTGTCGATCCGGCCGACCACGCCGAACCCCGAGCGCATCGGCACCCGCGCGGTCTCGATCACCAGGTCGGGCAGGTGGCTGATGTCGATCTCGATCAGGCCGCGCTCGCAGGTCAGCACGATCCGGTAGTGCAGCACGCGGCGCTCGACCAGCAGGATGTTGCCGAGCTCGCTCGCGAACACCGCGTTCCAGCCGGCGTTGGGGTGGCCCTGCTGGGCGAGCGTGTTGAAGCCGAGCAGGTACAGCCGCTTGTCGTCGAGCTTGCGCGCCAGGATGCCGTGCGACGCGACCACGCAATCGACGAAGCCGAGCGCGTGCAGCTCGGCGACCAGCGACCGCTGATCGTTGGTCCACCACGAGCCCGGGGTGTGCGGCGCGCAGCCGAGGATTACGTTCTTGGCCGAGCTGGCCTTGAGCCACGCGCTGATCGCCACCGCGATCTCCGGCGCGCCCGGCAGCTCGCCGAGCCGGCGATCGCCGTTCCACAGCACGTGATCGCCGGGCAGCCGGTGGATCGCGTCAAAGTGGAAGTAGCGGCCGCTCTCGAGCGGCGGCACCAGCGAGAGCTTGTCGCCGACCCGGATGCTCGCGACCGCGTCGAGGTCCTCGGGTACGACCACGTAGGTCTCGCCGCGCGCGTCGAGCGCGAGGAACAGCAGGCCGCGCGGGGTCAGGCCCTGGCGACGCAGCTCCTTGAGCCCGAGGATCACCGCCGCCGGGTGCCGGTAGTGAAACACGCGGCTCGCGAACACGCGCAGGCTATATCACGCCCCGATCAGAGAAGCGTGCCGGACAGGATCACGTGCGCGATCGAGAAGTAGATGATGATCCCGCTCACGTCGACGAGTGTCGCGACGAGCGGCGCGGACGCGCTCGCGGGGTCGGCGCCGGTCTTGCGCAGCACGAACGGCAGCATCGATCCCATCAGCGTGCCCCACAGCACACAGCCGACCAGGCTGCCGGCCACGGTGGCGCCGATCAGCATGTAGTGCTCGCCGCCATGGATGTGGTGATACGCACCGAACTGGCCCCACACGATGACGCGGATCGAGGCGACCACGCCGAGGATCAGGCCCAGCACGATGCCGATCACGACCTCGCGGCGGAACACCAGCCACCAGTCGGCGATGCGGACCTCGCCCAGCGCCATCGCGCGGATCACCAGGGTCGAGGCCTGCGAGCCCGAGTTGCCGCCGCTCGAGATGATCAGCGGCAGGAACAGCGCGAGGATCGTGACCTCGTCGAGCGCCTCCTGGAAGAACCCGAGCGCGGTCGCGGTCAGCATCTCGCCGATCAGCAGGATCGTCAGCCAGCGCGCGCGCTTCTTGATCATGTCGCGGCGGCTCGACGCCAGGTACGGCATGTCGAGGGCCTCCATGCCGCCGAACTTCTGCGCGTCCTCGGTCGCCTCTTCCTGGACGACGTCGACGATGTCGTCGACCGTGACGATGCCCTTCATCCGGCCCGACGCGTCGACGACCGGCATGACGGTCAGGTCGCGCTCGGCGAACAGCCGCGACACGGTCTCCTGATCGGTCTCGTCCGAGACCCGGACGACGTCGGTCTCCATGATCTCGGCGACGATCTTCTTGGGGTCGGCGGCGAACAGGTCGCGGAACGACACCACGCCGAGCAGGAGCTGGTCGGGATCGACGACGTACGCGTAGTAGATCGTCTCGATCTTGTCGCGGGCCTGGCGGCGCAGGTAGCTGATCGCCTCGTCGGCGGTCATGTTCAGCCGCAGCCGGGCGTAGCGCGTCGACATCAGGCCGCCGGCCTCGTCCTCGGCGTACGCGAGCAGGGCGGTGACCTCCTTGCGGGTCGGCGCGTCGAGCAGCTCGAGCAGCAGGTTGCGATGCTCGTCGCCCGCGTTCTGGATGACGTCGGCGACGTCGTCGGGCTCGAGCAGCCGCATCCACTGCCGGCGCTGGCCGGGGCGGAACCCGAGCAGCAGGGCGGCCTGATCGGTCGCGGTCAGCGCGATGAAGAAGTCCTCGGCGTCCTCGCGCGGCAGGACGCGCAGGCCGTCGCTGCGCTCCTCGAGATCGAGCAGCGGCCACGCGTCGCGCAGCTCGTCGACCGACAGCGCGTCGTCGTCGTCGGGCAGGACCGCGGCCGGCATCGACGCCGACTTCTGCAGGTCGACGAGCTCGACCGCGTCCGAGTCATCGGCGCGGGCCTCGGCGACCGCGCGGATCTCGGCGGCGACCTTCTGCGCCTCGGCCGGATCCAGCATCGAAATCTCGCCCGTGGCGTCGGCCGGGCGATCGATGATCGCCTCGGGGGTGCCTTCCTCGGCCTCGCGGCTCACGTCCGGTGGATTACCGTCGGAAGACATCGAGCACACCCTGCCCAATCAGCCGGGCTTCGTCCAGCGCGGTAGCGTGAGATCTCACGCGCACCACGCGGTTACCCGATCCGGCCCCGGCACGATCAGCACGCGCGCGCCGGCCGGCGCCGGATCGAAGCCGAGCCGGCGGACCCCGAGCCGCCGCGCCAGGCCGCGCGCGATCCAGCCGAAGCTGTACCGGGCGTTGAGCTCGCACAGCGGGTGGATCCGCGTGCGACCGTCGGGCTCGGCGTAGGTGAACGCGTCGATCGCGAACGGCCCGCGATAGCCGGTCGCCGCCAGCTGTTCGGCGGCCGCCCGCGCCGTGGTCAGCAACGCTTCGGTGACCGCGGGGTCGTCCGGCGGCGAGAGCTCGATGCCGAGGAACCCGCCGCGCGCGTCGCTGCGCAGGGTATGCGGCGCGTGGAGCTCGACCGCACCGTCGGGGCGGAGCTCCCCGCACGTACCGAAGTCCGCCCGGCGGTCCAGCCACGGCTCGAACACCAGCGGCCCCAGCCGCGCGAGCATCCGCTCGAGCCGCCGCCGCAGCTCGCCCTCGACCCGCGCGCCGTCGCCATGCGCCCGGTCGCGCCCGGCCGCGGTCCACCGCGCCTTGCACACCCACGCGCCCGGCGGCCGGCTCGCCAGGTGCGCGTCCAGCTCCGCCAGCGACGCGACCAGCCGTGCGCCCGGCAGCGCCACGCCGATCGCCTCCGCCATCGCCAGGGTCCGCGCGCGATCGTTGGCCTCGCGCGCCCCGGGCTGCGCCCAGCGCAGCTCGGCCGACTCCGGCGCACCGACCCGCACCACCGGCGGCGTCCACCCCGGGTGCGCGAGCAGCCGCCCGGCGTCGACCTCGGCCGGCACCCAGACCTCGTGCGCCCGATCGTCGGGCGCGCACGCCGCGAACAGCGTCGCGTACAGGCTGATCCGCGCCCGCACCGCCGCCGGCAACGTCACGCCCGCCCAGCGCGCCTCGCAGTCCAGGTTCGCGACCAGCTGCACGTCACGCCTCGCGCGTCACCGCGGCTGCCCGCTCGGCCGGGTCGGCGCACTCGCCGCCAGCTGCTCGATGAACGCCTCGTCGAGCCCGGCCCGCCGCCGCGCCTCGCGATCGAACCTGGCCCCGCGCGCCCGCGCCGGGCCGAGCGGCGGCACGACGTGCGCGAGGTACGCCTGCCACGGGTCGGCGGTGCCGGTCAGCCGCTTGAGCCACACCCAGCCGAAGTGGACATGGGCGATCTCGTCGGTGTGCACCTGGTCCAGCGCCCCCGCCGTCGCCAGGTCGCCCGCCGCGCGCGCCGCCTCGGCGTAATCCCCGGCAAAGTCCAGATTGGCATTCTCGAACGTCAGGTTCATCGCGCACACGAACTCGCACGGCCCGCGCAGGTGCTCCAGCTTGTTCCAGAAGTGCCCGGTCACCAGCTGGTCGCCGAACCCGACCCCGTGCGCGGCCAGCCGGTCCAGGTACAGCCGCAGGTGGCGCTGCTCGTCGGCCAGGATCGCGATCAAGCCCCGGCGAAACGCGATCGGCGTGTCCGGAAACGCCAGCACCGCCCACGCGAACAGCTCGATCGCCTGCAGCTCGTGATTGGCCAGCGCGTGCAGGATCCTCGCGCGCTGCTGCGGATCCCGCATCCCCTGGATCGGCGGCACCCGGGTCTGCCGCCCCGGCACGATCGCCAGGTTCTCCGGCCGCCCCGGCGCCGCGATCCGCAGCGCCTCGCCGGCCTCGGCGAACGCCGCGTCGCCCAGCTCCGGCGGGCCTTCGAGCTTGCCGTCGAGCGTCGTCGCCCGGACGATCCGCTCGGCATACGCGCGCGCGCTCACCTGCCCGGCGTACCATGCCCGGGCGGCGAGCGGCTAGCTACGCGGTGCGCCGGCGGCGCAGCAGCATCGCGCCCAGGCCCAGGCCGAGCAGCAGGCCGCCGACCGGGGGCGAGGGGGCCGAGGCGACGGCGCAGCCGCCGGACGAGTCGTCGTAGCCGGGCCAGCACACGCCGCCGCCGGCGCCGTCGTCGCGGCAACCGAAGCTGGACGGGCACTGGCCGGGCGCGCAGGCCTCGACGCAATATCTGGCGCCGTTGTCGTTGGCGCACTGGAGCGACGAGCAGTCGCCGGCCTCGGCGCAGGTCGTGCCCAGGCCGCCCGCGACCTCGGGGCCGGCGGCGCAGCGGCCGCCGATGCAGATCTGGGCGGCGCCGCAGTCGTCGGCGGCCTTGCAGCCGGGGCCGACCACGACCGAGACCCGCGCGCGGGTCGACGCGCCGCCCGCGTCGTAAGCCGTGACCTCGACGACGTGGGTGCCGTCGGCCAGGCCCGCCGGGCCGGTGAACGCGTACGGGCTCCCGGTCAGCGTGTGGATCAGCTGGCCGTCGACCCGCAGCTCGGTCGAGATCACCGCGGCGTCGTCGCTCGCCGCGATCGTCACCGGGAAGTTAT
Source organism: Kofleriaceae bacterium (assembly GCA_036404335.1). GTDB lineage: Bacteria > Myxococcota_A > Polyangia > Haliangiales > Haliangiaceae > JABFXX01. The sequence continues at coordinate 3,756 of DASWOO010001106.1, read as the reverse complement.
CGCCGACGGTCTGGCCGACCTTGGGCGCGGTGATCTTCACCGTCGGCGGATCGCCGCTGCCGCCGCCGAACAGGTCCTGGATCGTCAGGAAGTCGTTCTGGGTCTGCGAGCCATCGCCGCACGCGCACTCGTGCGCCTGGTAGTCGGTGCCCGCGCAGGTCGCGCCGAGCGGGGAGCGGTGGTTCTTGTCGCAGTCGCTGCCGCACTGGACCTGCTGGTTCATGTAGTGGCGGCGGCCCTTGTACGAGAAGTACGTCATCGGATCGCTCGGCTCGGTCGAGTGATCGAGCGAGAACGAGTGCGCCAGCTCCTGCGCGGCGGTCGCGCAGATCTCCTCGGCGTCGCTGCCCCACACGTCGAACACGAACACGACCGAGTTGGGGATGTACGGCACGCAGCTGAACGGCGACACGCCGCCGATGCCGGCCTGCATGCCGAGCTCCTGCGGCTTGCCGCCGAACAGGATCTCGAAGTGCGGCGCGGAGCCCGGGCTCTGCTCGGTCAGCTCGACGTTGAACGGGGCGTACACGTCGCGCATGCAATCGACGACCTGGTGCCAGGTGTCGTCGCTCTGGCTGAACGGGCTGAGCACGCCGTGGCCCAGGCTCGAGTGCACCGGGTTGGTCGTCGCGTTGGTGTTGCCCTGCGCGACCGTGCAGTCCGCGCCCTGGCAGCGGTGCAGGTAGATCGTGTGCGTGTTGATCTGGGTCTGGACCGCCGCGGCCTCGACCGTCTCCCACATCATCGCGCGCCGGGGCGGGGCCGCGGCCGCGGGGGTGACCCCGGCGATCATCAACGCAACACCTGCCGCGATCCGCTTGGTCTGCATGCGCTTGCACAACGCATCGACCAGCGCGCGCCCGCGATGAGCCCCTCGAAGTCAAGACCGATCCGCCGAGAGAACCTCGCGCGATGATCCTCTAGAAGATCGCCGATAGCGTGATGAACGCGGCGTACGCGAGCAGCAGGATCACGCCTTCGAGACGCGAGATCTTCCGCGAGCCGCGCAGCATCAGAACTCCGAGCAGCGTGATCATCACCAGGCCGAGCAGGTCGGACAGGTGGAGGACCTCGCCGGCGTGGATCGGCCGCAGGTACGCGGTCACGCCGAGCACGAGAAACACGTTGAGGATGTTCGAGCCGATCACCGAGCCGATCGCCAGGGCCGCCTGGCCGCGCGACGCGGCGACGATCGAGCCGATCAGCTCGGGCAGCGCGGTGCCGAGCGCGATCACGGTCAGGCCGAGCATCCGCTCCGACAGCCCCAGGACCTGGCCGAGGTCGCGGCCGCCGTAGACGAACACGTTCGAGCCGATCACCAGGAGGACCAGGCCGACCACGGTCTGCAGCGCGGCGATCGGCCGCGAGCCGTGCGGCCGGGCCTTGCCGCCGATCAGCGCCGCGCCGTCCTCGGTCCGCCGGGCCTCGAGCTCGAGCGGGTCGTCGGGGTCCATCCGCGCCGACACGGTCAAGGTCGCGATCGTGAACAACATCGCGCAGCAGATCAGCACCAGGCCCTCGGCCGAGGACAAGACGCCGTTGCGGAACAGCAGCGGCACGGCGATCGCCGAGCCGAGCAGCACCGGGACCTCGCGGCGGATGATCCGGCCGTCGATCGTCGGCGGCGAGATCAGCGCGGTGATGCCGAGGATCAGGCTGATGTTGGCGGCGCACGAGCCGATCACCGTGCCGAGCGCGATCGGCTCGTGGTGGGTCAGCGCGGTCTTGGTCGCGATCGCCAGCTCGGGCGCCGACGCGCCGTAGGCGACCACGGTCAGCCCGACCACCAGCGGCTTGACGCCGAACGCGCGCGCGACCTGCGCCGAGCCGCGGATCAGCCACTCCGCGCCCCAGTACAGGATCGCGATCCCGACGATGACGAGCAGGACGTCTAGCGCGGACGACAAGGCGGTGCCTAGTCTGGCACGCCTGGCGACCTAATAGGTGCTTCCCGTCCGGACCAGGAACCGGGCGTCGCGGATCAGCTCGTCGAGCCGCTGGATCTCGCCGGAGTCGTACGCGCCGCGGACCTGGCCGCGCTGATCGACGAGCAGGAAGAACCCGCTGTGCGAGACCTGCGGCCCGCCCGAGACCTGCACGCCCTCGACCGCCATCGAGTTCATGAACGGGCCCTCGACCAGCGCGCGCATCGGCTCGACCGGGCCGGTGACGAACCGCCAGCGCTCGGGGTCGGCCTTGTAGCGCTGGGCGTACGCGGCGAGCCGCGCCGGCGTGTCGTAGCCCGGATCGACCGAGAACGACGCCAGCTTGATGTGCGCGCGGGCGTCGAACGTCTTGTCCTGTAGCCGCTGCATCTTCATCGTCGTGATCGGGCACAGCGTGTCGCACCGGCTGAAGATGAAGTTGACCAGCGTGACGTTGCCCGCGAACGCGTCCTGGGTGAACGGCTGGCCGCGCTCGTCGATCATCGCGAACTGACCGACGTCGCCGATCACGTCGAGCTTGGGATCATCGCGCCGGCACAGCAGGGTCGGGCCGACCACGCCGGGGATGACCGCGGCGAAGAACAGCGCGAGCAGCCCGAGCAGGAGCTTGCGCCCGGTGACGGTCCGCGTCGGGTGGGTCACGGCGGGAACGTGGCAGATCCGGCGGTGAAATGCACGGCCCGCCGCGTGCGGCACGCGACCGCAGCCGCGTGGTACCCTGGCTTCGTGCCCAACGCGATCCGCGACGTGACGTTCCGGCCGGTCGAGGCCACGGGCGACGATCCGGGCGGCCAGGCGCTGTTCCTCACGCTCGAGCTCGGCGAGCCGACCCAGCTGTGGGGCTTCCTCGAGGAGGTCGTCAGCCGGTTCAAGCGCGAGCGGGTCGCCGGGCCCGACGACACCCGGTTCATGCTGGTCACGATCTACGGCGAGGTCACCGCGCCGGAGTTCGTCAGCCTGTGGCAGCGCGCGACGGCCGAGGATCCGGTCGCGACCGCGCTGCTCGGCATGCTGCACCGGGCCGACGTGCTGCACGGCGAGTCGCCGGAGCGGATGATCGGTCAGGCGTCGCTGCTGGCGCCGGCCGGGCCGGTCGACGCGGTGACCCGCAGGGACAGCTCCATGGCCTCGCCGATCACGAACCGGCTCGACACGTAGCCGTTGTCCGGGTTCCGGACGTAGTCGGTGTAGCTCCGGGCGCCGGCCATGTCGATGTTGTCGGCGACGATCACCGCGCGCGGGGCGAGCCTGGGCGCGACCAGCTCGAGCACCGGCCGGTACAGCGACTTGGCGCCGTCGAGGTACAGCAGCTCGACGGGCGCGGTCAGGTCGCGCAGGGTCTCGAGCGCGTCGCCGGCGCGGAATTCGACCAGGTCGGCGAGCCCGGCGCGCTCGAGGTTGGCCCGGGCGCGCGCCGACTTGCGGGGCTCGAGCTCGCTGGTGATCAGCCGGCCGCCGCCGGCGTCGCGCAGCGCCGCGGCCAGGTAGATCGTCGAGATCCCGAACGAGGTGCCGAACTCGACGATCGTGCGCGCGTCGCGGCCGCGGGCGAGCTGGTAGAGCAAGACGCCGGCCTCGCGCGACACCGGCAGGTAGGCGTCGATCGTCCGCGACCGGTTCGTCGGCGTGGTCCGCCGCGGCCACCCACTGCTGCGCAAGCCGCGCGGCATGCACGCCCAGCTCGAGCGGCTCGTCGCCTACGACCACGTCGGCGCGTCGCGCCGCGGCCGGTTCCACGGCCCGGTCGACGCCGCGCTACGCGATCACGGCCTGGCCCGCCGCGTCGTCGCCACCGTGCCGACCGCCACCG
>DASWOO010001105.1:0-1651 GCA_036404335.1 Kofleriaceae bacterium | reverse complement strand
CGCGGCCGATCGACGAGGTGCTGAGCGAGATCGAGCGCGCCGGCGAGGCCGAGGCGCTCGACGCGGTCGCCGAGGCGACCGAGCGGCCGAGCGAGACCTTGCGCGCGCTGGTCCGCCGGTTCCCCGGCAAGCTGCGCGTCGATCGCTTCGCGGTCACCGGCCGGACCCTGCGGCCCGCGCAGTACGGCGGCCTGCTCGAGCTGGTCGTCCGGCTCGGCACGGGCTCGGCCGATCTGCTGATCGATCGGATGAGCGCCCCGCAGCGCGACATCCGGTTCTACGCCACGCTGTGCACCGCCGAGCTCCGGCCGCGCTCGGCCGTGTTCGCGCTCGCCGAGCGGCTGTTCGACCAGGACTTCGGCGTCCGCGCCAGCGCGATCGAGGCGCTGTCCGGCTACCCGGTGTCCGAGCTCAGCCACGCCCTGATCCGCGCCCGCCGCGCCGTCCACTCGACCGACCCCGACGTGGTCGGCGCCGCCGCCGGCGCCCTGGTCGCGCTCGGCGACACCGAGGCCGTCCCCGACCTGATCGGCGTGATCGAGCGCAACGACCGCGGCGGCGACCACGCCCGGCGCGCGCTGATCCAGCTCGCCGCCCAGGACTTCGGCGCCAGCGAGCGCAAGTGGCGCAAGTGGTACGAGGCCGCGCGCCGCCGCCACCGCATCGAGTGGCTGATCGAGGGCCTCGGCCACAAGGAAGACGCGATCCGCGAGAACGCGATCAACGTCCTGCGCCGCCTGACCGGCGAGTACTTCGGCTACCACCACGACCTGCCCCGCCGCGAGCGCGACGCCGCCGCCGAGCGCTGGTCCTCCTGGTGGCGCGACGCCGGCCACCGCCGGTTCTCGACCGAGCCCGACAACGAGCGCCACCGCCCGACCGCCGAGCTCCCCAGCCGCCGCGAGCCGTAGGCCGAGCTCGATCGAGCGCTGCCTCCCAGAGCGAAAATTCTTTTCGCGGCGCGGCAGACTAGCCGGCGGCTTTGGCCGGCTCGGCGTTGAGCGCGGTGACGACCTTCTCGATCGCGTCCTTGGCGTCGCCGAACAGCATGCGGGTGACCGGCTTGTAGAACAGCGGGTTGTCGATGCCGGCGTAGCCCGCGGCGCGCGAGCGCTTGTTGACGATCACCAGGTGCGACTTCCAGACCTGGAGAACGGGCATGCCGGCGATCGGCGAGTGCGGGTCGTCCTCCGCGGCCGGGTTGACGATGTCGTTGGCGCCGATCACGATCGCGACGTCGGTGGTCGGGAAGTCGGCGTTGATCTCGTCCATCTCGAGGACGATGTCGTACGGCACGTTGGCCTAGGCGAGCAGCACGTTCATGTGGCCCGGCAGGCGGCCGGCGACCGGGTGGATCGCGAACCGGACGTTGACGCCCTGGGCGCGCAGGACCTCGGTCAGCTCGCGCACCGCGTGCTGGGCGCGCGCGACCGCCATGCCGTAGCCCGGGACGATGATCACCGACTTGCTCGCGCGGAGCCGCGCGGCCAGCGTTGCCGCGTCCATCTCCTGGACGTCGCCGGCGGGCGCGGGCGGCTTGGGCTCGCCGGTCCGCCGGGGCGGCGCGGCGCCGAACCCGCCAAAGATGACGTTCCAGATCGACCGGATCATCGTCTTGCACATGATGTTCGACAGGATCGCGCCGCTCGAG
>DASWOO010001104.1:0-5466 GCA_036404335.1 Kofleriaceae bacterium | reverse complement strand
ACGAGCTGCTGGTCACCTCGCCGTTCGACTACGCGCGCCAGGCGATGCTGTACGTGCCGCGCGATCTGCCGCCGGTCGCCGACGGGTTCTCGCCCGAGGCCGCGGCGCGCACCCTCGAGCTGCTGGCGCTGACCCGGGGCCGGGCGTTCCTGCTGTTCACCAGCCACCGCGCGCTGCGCGAGGCGGCGAGCCGGCTGTCGGCGATGCCGTTCCCCAAGCTGATCCAGGGCGACGCCCCGCGCGCGACGCTGATCGACCGGTTCCGGGCCACGCCCAACGCCGTGCTGCTCGGGACCAGCTCGTTCTGGGAGGGCGTCGACGTGCCCGGCGACGCGCTGTCGCTGGTCGTGATCGACAAGCTGCCGTTCGCGCCGCACACCGATCCGCTGGTCGCCGCGCGGATGCAGGCCGCGGCCGACGCCGGCCTCGAGCCGTTCGCGACGATCCAGCTGCCCGCGGCGGCGATCGCGCTCAAGCAGGGCTTCGGCCGGCTGATCCGGCGGCGCGACGACCGCGGCATCGTCGCCTTGCTCGACGGCCGCGTGGTCAGCCGCGGCTACGGCCGGGTGTTCCTCGACACGCTGCCCACCGGCCTGCCCCGGAGCTCAGCGCTCGAGCAGGTCAAGCGGTGGTGGCTCCGACCTCAGGGCTGACCCTTGGCGTCGCCCGCCGGCGCGGCCGGGGCGCCGCCCGCGGCGTCGCACCACGGCATCTTGATCGCCTTCTTCTCGGCCAGGGTCTTCGAATCGACGACCGCGAGCTCGCCGAGCCTCGGCCCGCGCAGCAGCACGAGCAGGTTCTTGCTGCCGGCGACCGCATCGGCGCCGATCAGGTGCGCGTAGTTCTTGGCGACGAAGTCCTTGCACTTGGGCGACTGGGCCGCCGACGGGTCGCGCCACGCGGCGTCGAGCTCGTCCTTCTTGCACGGGCTGGCCGGCAGCTTGCGCACGGCCTTGCTGCGCTTGCCGGTGTCGGTCTCGTAGATCGTCAGGGTCGACATGCCCTGCTCGGACACCGCGACGCGGGTCTTGTCGAGCAGGATGAACGAGCCGTTGCGGGTCGACAGCGGCGCGTGGTCCTTGCTGCCCAGCGTCTCGATCGCGCCGACCGCGGTGCCGTCGGGCTTGAACACGAACACCGGCGAGGTCGTGCCGTCGCTCGCCTCGACGAAGATCGAGTCGCCGTTCCAGTCGAGCGCGGTCGGCTCGCTGGTCACGCCCTTGTCGCCGCGGATCGAGAACGTCGACTCGTGGTTCTTGCTGGCGGCGTCGAAGATGTGGACGTTGTCGCCGGCGAGCACCGCGACCTTGCTGCCGTCGGTGTTCCACGAGATCAGCGCGACCGGATCGGTCGGGACCTTGGCGTCCTTGGGCAGGCAATAGCCGCGCGCGCAGTGGTCGTCGATCATCACCGACATGCCGCGGCCGGGCAGCGGCGCCGCCGCCTGGTAGGTCAGGCCGCCGCTGCGGACATCGATCGCCCAGCACGCGACCGGCCCGAGCAGGCGGGTGCGATCCTGGTCGACGGCGCAGATCACCGCGTCCTGGCCGACGGCGGCGAGCTCGAGCCGCGGTGCGGTCGGGCTCTTGAGCGCCTCGGGCAGGCAGGCGCTGCCGTCGGGGACGATCGCGAGCGCCTCGGCGTGGCGCTTCTTGTCGCGGTCGGCCTCGGTCTCCGGCGGGGCCGGCGGGGGCCGGGGCGCGACGGCCTCCTCGGGCTTTTCCGCCTTCTTCTTGCCGCCACCGCACGCCAAGATCGCCGTCGGGAGCAGAGCGATCGACAGAACACGAGCAATTGTCGCCGGATGCCAGGCCATAGGACGTTTGTACGATCGTGCCTCAGCTGATACAAGGAGACGTGGCGCGCACTGCACGGATCGAGCGCAACACCAAGGAGACCCAGATCAGCCTCGAGCTCGCGCTCGACGGCAGCGGCCAGCACGCCATGGCGACGCCCGTGCCGTTCTTGTCCCACATGCTGGACGCGGTCGCGCGGCACGGACTGTTCGACCTGACGGTCCAGGCCCGGGGCGACATCGAGATCGACGCCCACCACACGGTCGAGGACGTCGGCCTGGTGCTCGGCAGCGCGTTCGAGCAAGCCCTCGGCGACCGGGCGGGCCTGGTGCGCTACGGCTCGGCGACCTTGCCGATGGACGATGTCCTGGTGACCGTGGCTGTAGATTTTTGCGGCAGGCCTGCGTTCGTGTGGAAGGTCGACAATCTCGACGGCAAGTGGGTCGGCACGTTCGACTGCGAGCTGGCGAAGGAGTTCTTCGCCGCGTTCGCGACGCGCGCGCAGTGCAACCTGCACGTGCTGCTGCACTACGGCGGTAACGCGCATCACACCATCGAGTGCATCTTCAAGGCCTTCGCCCGGGCGTGTGACGCGGCGACGAAGATCGACCCTCGGCTCGGCGGCGCGGTGCCGTCGACCAAGGGTACACTGACGACGTGATCGCGCTGGTCGACGTGTGCTCGGGCAACCTGCGCTCGGTCGAGCGCTCGCTGGCGCGGGTCGGCGGCGAGGTCGTGGTCACCCGCGACGCCGAGGTTGTCCGCAAGGCGGACAAGGTCGTCGTGCCCGGCCAGGGCGCGTTCGGCGTGTTCATGGCGGGCCTGGCCGAGCGCGGGCTGGGCGAGGCGCTGCGCGAGGCGATCGCCGGCGGCGTGCCGTACCTCGGGATCTGCCTCGGCATGCAGGTGCTGTTCGACGGCAGCGAGGAGCAGGGCCCGTGCGCCGGGCTGGGCGTGATCCCCGGGCGGGTCGCGCGGCTAGCGCCGGACGATCCGGCGCTCAAGGTGCCGCACATCGGCTGGAACCAGGTGGCGCAGCGCCGGGCCGATCCGATGTTCGACGGCGTCGCCGACGGCGCCTACCTGTACTTCGTGCACTCGTACCACGCGGTGCCGGCGTCGCCGGAGCTCGTCGCGGCCGACGCCGAGCACGGCGTGCGGCTGACCGCGGCGGTGCGCAAGGACAACGTGTTCGCCTGCCAGTTCCACCCGGAGAAGAGTCAGGCGGTCGGCCTGCAGATCCTCCGCAACTTCGTGGAGCGAGCGTGAAGCTGTTCCCGGCGATCGACCTGCTCGGCGGCAAGGCGGTCCGGCTCGAGGCCGGCAAGCGCGAGCGCGCCACGGTGTTCCACGACCGGCCGGTCGAGCTGGTCCAGCAGCTGGCGCGCGACGGCGCGGACCGGCTGCATGTGGTCGATCTCGACGGCGCGTTCGGCGAGCCGCGGCAGCTGGGGCTGCTCCGGGAGATCGTGGCGGCGTCGCCGATCCCGGTCGAGGTCGGCGGCGGGGTGCGCGATCGGGCGGCGCTGGACGCGGTGATCGGGCTCGGCGCGGCGTTCGTGGTGCTGGGCACCGCGGCGGTCCGCTCCCCGGCGCTGGTCGAGGCGGCGTGCCAGGCGTACCCCGGGCGGATCATCGTCGCGGTCGACGCGGTCGACGGCGTGGTCGCGGTCGACGGCTGGACCACGAGCGGCGGCGTGACCGCGGTCGAGCTCGGCGCGCGGGCGGCGGCGTGGGGCGCGGCGGCGCTGCTGTACACCGACGTCGCGCGCGACGGGCTCGGCGGCGGGCCCAACGTCGCGGCCACGGCGCAGCTCGCGCGCGAGGCCGGGATCGAGGTGATCGCATCGGGCGGGGTCGGCACGCTCGCGCACCTGCAGGCGCTGCGCGACGCGGGCATCCCGGCGGTCGTCGTCGGTCGGGCGATCTACGACGGCAAGTTCACGGTGGCCGAGGCCGCGCGCATCGCCCACGGAGCCGGCTGATGCTCGCGCGGCGGATCATCCCGTGCCTCGACGTCAAGGATGGCCGGGTGGTCAAGGGCATCAACTTCCTGCAGTTGCGCGACGCCGGCGATCCGGTCGAGCAGGCCGCGGCGTACGACGCGCAGGGAGCAGATGAGGTCTGCTACCTCGACATCTCGGCGTCGCCCGAGGGCCGGTCGACCCTGCTCGACGTGGTCGCGCGCACCGCGGATCAGATCTTCGCGCCGCTGACGGTCGGCGGCGGGGTGCGCAGCGTCGCCGACGCCGAGCGGCTGCTCGACGCCGGCGCCGACAAGATCGCGATCAACACCGCGGCGATCCGCACGCCGGAGCTGATCGGCGCGTGCGCCCGCCGGTTCGGTAGCCAGGCGCTCGTCGTCGCGATCGACGCCAAGCGCCGGGGCGACGCGGGCTGGGAGGTCTTCAGCCACGGCGGCCGCACGCCCGAGGGGCTCGACGCGCTCGCGTGGTGCCGCCAGGTCGCCGAGCTGGGCGCCGGCGAGCTGCTGCTGACCAGCATGGACCGCGATGGCACCGGGGCCGGCTACGACACCGCGCTGCTGCGCGCCGTGTCGTCGTCGGTGTCGATCCCGCTGATCGCGTCGGGCGGGGTCGGCACGCTCGCCCACCTCGCGGACGGCCTGGCGGCGGGCGCCGACGCGGTGCTGGCGGCGTCGATCTTTCACTTCGGCCAGCACACGATCGGCGAGGCCAAGGTGTTCCTGGCCGAGCGCGGCCTGCACGTTCGCCCCTAGCGTTTCAGCTGCTTGAGCCGGTCGCGCGACGCGGCGACGTCCTCCTGCGGCACGTCGCCGGTCAGGGTCAGGGTCGCGCGCTGCTCGGCGCCGGTCAGCGCGTCGCGGGCCTGGACGTTGAGCACGCCGGACGCGTCGAGCGCGAAGATCACCTCGATCGAGGTCTCGCCGCGCGGGCGGGGCGGCAGGCCGGCGAGCACGAGGTCGCCGATCACGGTGTTGTTGTCGAGCCGGCGCGACTCGCCCTGGACCACGACGATGCGCACCAGGTCCTGGCGGTCGCGCGACGTGCTGAACATCCGGCGGGCCTCGGTCGGCACCCGGGCGTTGCGGCGGATCAGCTCCTCGCAGAACCCGGCGACGGTGGCGATGCCGACGCCGCGCGGCGTGACCTCGAGCAGCACCGGCGGCGGGCGGACCGGCGCCGTCGGGAACGTCGGGATCGCCTGCGCCTGCTGGTACAGCGCCGCGGGCGACTGCACCGGCGGCGCGGCCGGCTCGAACCCGGGGAACGTGCCGCGCGGCAGCTGGCCGCCGGGCGCGAACGGCGTGGGCAGCGGCGGGGCCAGGGCGGCGAACGGCGCGGGCGGCGGCGCGACCGGCGCCTGGAAACCGCGCGACGTGGTCAGCGGCGACGGCGCGGCCATCATGCCGCGCGCGGTCGACGCGGCGGCGTGGTCGGTCGCGACGACCATGGTCTGGGCGCTGGCCGCGGCGATCGCGTCGGCGTCCGCCGGCGCCGGCGCCTCGAGCGAGATCACCGGGTACGACTGCGGCGGCCGGTGCGGATCGCGCAGGTCGGGCGGCAGCGGGGTCGTCACCTGGTACGGGCTCTTCGGGCTGCTCGCGCGCCGCGGCGCCGGTGGCGGCACGGCCGAGCCCGGCACCGTGGTCGGCCGCGCCATCGGGTGATCGGCCGCGATCGCCGCG
>DASWOO010001103.1:0-5433 GCA_036404335.1 Kofleriaceae bacterium | reverse complement strand
CCGGGCGGCGACTGGCGGGCGATCGCGCAGCTATCGGGCGGCGAGCTGGTGCTGGCGGGCGACCAGCTGATGGCGTCGGGCGACGACGGGCGGACCTGGCGGGCGATCGAAGGCGCGCGCGGGGCGGGGCGGATCGGCGCGTTGGCGCGGTTCGCCGGCGGCGCGCTGGTCGGCGGCGAGGGCGGGGCGATCGCGCGGCTGGTGGTCGAGGATCGGGCGGCGGTGCCGGTCGCTGCGCGGGTCGTGGCCGAGCCGGCCGTTGCGCCGGTCGTGGCCGAGCCGGCCGTGGCGCCGGTGGTCCGCATGGTCACCCCGGTGCAGGTCGCGCCCGAGGCGCTGCGCGCGGTCGAGCTCGACGCCACGCCGGTGGCGCGCTGGCACGAGCTGGCCTGGCAGTGGCTCGACGACGGCGACGCGCAGCGCGCGCTGCTCGCGCGGCTGATGGTCGCCGCGCCGGCGAAGTTCGCGCAGCTCGCGTCGGTGCACGAGCTGCGGTTCGCCGGCGCCGACGCGCGCGCGGCCCGGATCCGCAGCCTGGCGACCGAGCTGTCGCCGGTGGTCGAGGCGATGCTCGCCGGCGTGGTCGTCCGCGGCGACACGCTGCAGGACGTGCTGTCGCCCGACGGGGACGACGAGGACGAGCGCTCGCCGGGCTGGGCGGCGATCGACCGCGCGCTGCGGCCGATCTACGGCCACGCCGAGCCCCATCACTACGGCACGATCGTGCCGTACACGCTCGGCGGCAATGACCCGATCCACGGGATCTCGGCGTACCCGCGCGCCGAGCCGGTGCCGCACTGGCACTTCGTGACCTACGGCTTCACCGAGCTGTTTCGCAAGCAGAACGAGGATCCGGCGACCAGCGGCTACGGCTTCGAGCTGACGTTCCGGCTGGCGCGCTCCCTCGCGGACGACCAGCCGCCGCTGTGGGCGCTCAACTTCCTGCAGAACCTCGGGCGCTACGTGTTCAGCTCGGGCAACGCGTTCGCCGTCGGCCACAAGATGGGGCTCAACAGCCCGATCGCGCTCGACCGCGAGACCCGGATCACCGCGATCTGCTTCGCCGACGATCCCGAGCTCGGCGACGTCAGCTCGGCGCACGGCGGGGCGCGGTTCGTCCAGATCGTCGGGATCACCGATGACGAATACCGGCTGATTCAGGAGTGGTCGACGCCCGGCCTGCTCGAGATCCTGAACCGGCGGCTGCCGTTCCTGGTCACCGACCTCGAGCGCGGCTCGGTGCTCGACGATCCGGCGACCGCGGCGGTGATTCACGACCGGGTCGAGCGCGAGGGCTCGTCGGAGGGCCTGACCTTTGCCGGCGAGCTGCAGCTCGCGGCCGGCGCCGGGCAGCTGCGGGTCGAGGTCGGCGCGCTGTACGCGGTGACCCTGCCGCGGGCGATGCGCGGCCGGATCCGCCACGGCCGCGACTACGAGCTGCGCGGCCAGGCGGCGACCCTGCGGCTCGAGCCGGGCGAGGCGCCGGGGTTCCGCAGCGATGGCGACGGCGCCGCGATCGTGCTCGCGGTGACGCCGGCGCTGGCGGCGGAGATCGAGACGGCGCTCGGCGCCGGCCTGGCGGGCACGTACACGTTCCCGAGCTGGGACCGGCTGACGATCCGGGTCACGCCGAGCGTGATCCGCGATCAGGCCGGCGCGGCGACCGACGTCAAGGGCGTCCGGGATCCGGACGAGGTCGCTGGGTTGCTCGCCGAGGACCGCGCGAAGCGCGCGCAGGCCGCCGCGGGTGGGGCCGCCGCGGGCGACGACGCGGGCTCGGGTGAGGACGACGCGGGCGATGACGACCCGGGCGACGACGCGGATGACGATGGCCCTGATGACGATGGCCCGGATGACGACGGCCCGGATGAAGAACCGGGCGCGCCGGCCGTCGCGGCCGCCTCGCCCGCCTCGCCCGCGCGGGTCGCCGCCGCGCTGGCGATGACCACGCGCGCGCTGCGGCTCGCGCCGGACAGCGAGGACACCCAGTTCGCCCACGGCATGCTGCTGCTCGACGCGCACCGCGCCGGTGATCCGGCGGCGAGCGCGACGCTGCTCGCGGCGCTGGCCGGGTTCGCGCCGGCGCCGCGCACCGCGATCACCACCGAGATGGCCCGGGCGGGGCACCCGGGGTTCACCGAGGCCGCCGAGCTCGTGCTCGCCGGGCCGCTGCCGGACCAGGGGTTCGGCGGCCGGGCCTCGCCGATCGGCGGCGGCGCCGGCTTCGCGTCGTTCGGCGACGTCGCGCAGGATCTGATCGAGGCGCTGGCCAAGGCGATCCTCGACCGCGCGCCCGCGCTGGCGAGCCGGCTGGTGCCGCGCCTGCCCGGCGACGCCGACCTGCTCGCGCCGCTCGCCGAGCACGCGATCCAGGCCGGCGCGCGCGACGCGGCGCTGGCGATCTGGGACCGGCTGATCGCGACAGCGATCCCGGCGACCGGCGACGATCGCCAGCGCTACCTGCGCTGCTTCAACAACGCGTGCGTCCAGGCCCACGCGGCCGCGGCGTACGACACCGCGGTCCGGCTCGCCGAGCACGTCCAGGCGGTCGCCGACGAGAACCCTCACCTGTATCACGCGGCCGCGTGCGCCTACGCCGCGGTCCACGACCACGCGCGCGCGCTCGAGCAGGTCGTGCTGGCGATGAAGCACGACTACGAGCACGTCGCCCGGATCGAGACCGATGCCGACCTGGGCGAGCTGCTCGACTGGCCCGACTTCCAGGCGGTGTTTCGCGACTGGCACGCGCGCCAGGAGGGCAACTGATGCGGGTCCATGGCTTCGCGCCGCGCGAGGGCGAGCTCGTGTTCGCGTTCTGCGCGATGCGGCTCGCCGCGCCGGCCGATCGCGCCCGGCTGATCGAGATCGCGCGCGGCCTCGCCGCGCTCACCCCCGAGGTCGACGCGATCACCGCGGCGATCCCCGAGGACCCCGAGCCCGACCTGCGGATGTTCAGCCTGCCGTGGCGGCCGCCCGAGGGCGACGCCGCGATCGCCGCGCAGCGCGCCGCGATCGAGCGCGCCGGCGAGCTCGGCGTCGAGGAGCTGTGGTTCGCCCAGACCGGCACGCAGCTGCCGCAGACCCGCCAGCTCCGCTGCCCGGTCGACAACTACCCCGAGATCCTCGAGCGCTACGACTGGGAGGACTTCGGCGTCGCGTGCAAGCTCGGCGGGCCGTGGGTCCCGGGCGCGGCGACCGTGCTCGTCGGCCTACACGCGCTGTGGCTGGCGCCGTACGGCGGCCGGTATCGCAACACCGCGGTGACCATCGACCCGCGCCACCGCGCCGTGCACTTCTGGGTCGACCGGTTCACCGCGCCGTCCGAGGCGCGCGAGCTGGTGCACCACCTGCTGTGGATCGTCGGCCAGCTCGACGAGATCTTCCCCGTGCTGCACGCGCGGTTCGAGGGCGCGTCGATGGCGCAGAAGTATGGCGGCCTGGTCGGCGAGGCCCGCGAGCCGTTCGTGCTCGGCGGCAACCCGCTGCGCGCCGTGCACGCGATCGGCGGCGAGGCCGGCATCGACAAATGGATCGAATCGCAGACCTCGTGGGCCAACAACGAGATCGCGACGATGCTGCGCGAGCTGGCGCTCGATGCGGTCTCGGCGTCGGCCGAGCAGCCGGACGCGGATGTGACCGAGGATGACGACGAGGTGAGCGTCGATCTGGACGTCGATGCGATCTTCGACGCCGCGTTCGTGGGGCCGGACGACGACGAGGCCGACGACGAGGACGACGAGGCCGATGACGATGACGACGAGGCCGATGACGATGACGAGGCCGACGACGGAGCACACGCCGCCCCCACCGGGGGCGACAACCACGTCGCCCGCCCGGGGCGCTATGCCAGCCTGCCGTCGCTCGCCAGCGAGGTCCTCGCCGCCCGCGCCACCGCCGGCCTGCTCGACCCGCGCGTCCTCGAGGCGCTCGCCGCGATCCCGACCCGCGACGCCGCCGATCCCCGGCTCGCCGGCGCCGCCCGCGTGCTCGCCGCCGCCCGCGATCGCCCCGTACCCGACGATCATGACGTCAACTGAAACGATGGAGGCCTGATGCGGCTCGCGCCGGACGATGACTTCGAGATCGAGCTCGAGCTCGACGAGCTGGGCGCGCCCGACGACGAGGCCCGCCGGCTCGCGGCGCGGCTCGCCAAGCAGCTGGGCGCGGCGCCGGCCGAGCTGCCCCGGCTCGAGGTCCGCAAGCGCTCGCTCGACGCGCGGCGCGGCCGGATCCGCTTTCACTTCGTCGTCGGCGCCGCGAGCGATGCGCCGCTCGGCGGCCCGCCGCTGCGCGAGGTCTCCGGCCCGCCGGTGATCGTCGTGGGCGGCGGCCCGGCCGGGCTGTTCTGCGCCTACGAGCTGGCGCGCGCCGGCGTCGCGTCGATCGTCGTCGACCGCGGCAAGCCGGTCCAGGCCCGGCGCCGCGACCTCAAGGGCCTGACCCAGCACGGCCGGGTCGACGAGGACTCGAACTACTGCTTCGGCGAGGGCGGGGCGGGGACCTACTCCGACGGCAAGCTCTACACCCGGTCGCACAAGCGCGGCGACGTCCGCGACGTGATCGAGATCCTCGCGGTCCACGGCGCGCCGCACGACATCCTGATCGACGCCCGGCCGCACATCGGCTCGAACAAGCTGCCCAAGGTCATCACCGCGCTGCGCGAGCGGCTCGAGGCGGTCGGCGGCCAGGTCCGGTTCGGCGCGCGCGCCGTCGATCTGATCGTCCGCGACGGCCGCGCGGTCGGCGTCCGGCTCGCCGACGGCGACGAGCTGCTCGGCCGCGCCGTGGTCCTCGCCACCGGCCACTCCGCGCGCGACGTCCACGAGCTGCTGCTCCGCGCCGGCGTGCGGCTCGAGGCCAAGCCGTTCGCGATGGGCGTGCGGATCGAGCACCCGCAGCCGCTGATCGATCGCATCCAGTACGGCCGCGCGGTCGGCCACCCGGCGCTGCCGGCGGCGGCGTACAAGCTGGCGTTCACCCCCGACGACAAGCGCGGCGCGTTCTCGTTCTGCATGTGCCCCGGCGGCTGGATCGTGCCCGCGGCGACCGAGCCCGACGGCGTCGTGGTCAACGGCATGAGCCTGTCGCGCCGCGACTCGCCGTTCGCCAGCTCCGGCCTGGTCGTCGCCGTCGAGGTCGCCGACCTCGCCCGGCTCGGCCTGCCCACCCCGCTCGGCGGCATCGAGCTCCAGCGCCGGCTCGAGCGCGCGGCGGCCCAGGCCGGCGGCGGCGCCCTGCGCGCCCCGGCCACCCGCGCCACCGACTTCGTGCGCGGCAAGGCGTCGTCGACCGTCCCCGCCACCAGCTACGAGCCCGGCCTGGCGGCGACCGACGTCGGCGCCGTGCTCGACGCCACCGGCCTGCCGCTCGCCTCCCGGCTGCGCGAGGCCCTCGCCGCGTTCGACCGCCAGATGCGCGGCTACCTCACCGAGG
>DASWOO010001102.1:0-6564 GCA_036404335.1 Kofleriaceae bacterium | reverse complement strand
GACGGCGACGACGAGGTCGGGCTCGCGCTCGAGGCAGAGGCCGACGCGGGTCTCGGAGGTGACGCCCCTGCCGCGGAGGTGGCGGGCGAGGCGGCGAGCGGCGGCGGCGAGGCCGCGGTAGTCGAGGCTGCAGGCGCCATCGCTGGTCAGGACGGTGGGGCGCTCGGGGTGCTCGGCGGCGGTGGCGTCGAACCAGTCGACGAGCGAGCGGGGCGCGGCGAGCTCGACGGGCGGGGCGCTGCCGCGGGTCAGGCGGAGGCGCTCGCCGATGTCGAGCAGCGGCAGGCGGGCCAGCGGCGCGTCGGGCGCGGCGATCGCGGCCTCGATCATCCGCAGCAGCTCGCCGGGCATCGCCCGCGCCCGCTCGACGTCGAAGCACGCGCGGTTGACGTCGATGTCGAGCCGCACGTCGTGGCGCTCGGCGAACACCCGGACGTACGCCTTGATCGGCGGGACCTGCGCGCCGGGGTGCTGCACGTCGACGTACGACTGGCAGCCGGCGAACTCCTGGCCGTAGTTGTGCTCCTCGTACGACAGGCTGACCTCGAACGGCGGGCCGGCGTGCTGGCCGGGGCGGCGGAGGTCGGCCTGGGGAAACCGGTTGTGGCCGTAGTCGCGCTTGAGGTTGCGGCCGATCTGCCGGGTCAGCGACGCAACGGTGTCGGTGTTGGTCAGCTGGACGCGGACCGGCAGCATCGTGGCGTAGAACCCGACGGTCCGGCGCTCCGCTGCGGTCCGGCGGCCGAGGATCGGCAACCCGACCGGGATGTCCGAGCTGCGGCCAATCCGGCCGAGCCAGGCGGTGAACACGGCGAGCAGGAAGTGGAACGGCGTGAAGCTCGGCCCGTTGGCGATCTGCTGGATCTGCGCGAACGTCGCGCGCGGGATGAACACCGAGTGGCGCTCGGAGGTGAGCCCGCGGTCGCGCGCCGGGAACAGCCGCGGCGCCTCGTCGGACAGCCGCTGCTGCCAGTACGTCTTGTCGCGCTGGTACTGCTCGGACGCCACGTACTCGTGGTCCGCGGCGATCGAGTCCGCCCACGCGTGGGTGCCGGTGAGCGTCACCGGCTCGCCCGCGACCAGCTCGTTGTAGGTCTGCAGCGCGTGCTGGTGGAACAGCGAGGTCGACCAGCCGTCGAACGCGATGTGGTGGTACTTGGCGTAGACCACGAACCGCGTCGGGCCGAGCACGACGATCTGCGCCGTGCCCAGGAGGGCGTGCTCGCCGAACGGCATCCGGCGCGCGAGGTCGTCGGTGACGTACTGCTGCAGCGCGCGGTCCGGATCGGCCGCGCCGGAGAAGTCGACGACCGTGGTCGGCGGCGAGCTCGGCGCGATCGCCTGGAGCGGCACGCCGTCGCGCTCGATCACCACGCCGCGCATGCCCGGCTGCCGCGCGTACACCTCGTCGATCGCGCGCTGCAGGACGGCGACCTGGAGCGGGCCCTCGATCCGGACGAGCGCGGCGATGTTGAACATCCCGCTGTCGGGATAGCGCAGCTGCTCGAGGTAGATCTCCTGCTGGTTGCGGCGCAGGGGCCACGCCGCTGTGCCGGCGTTCGCCGGGCCTGCCGAAGGGTCTTGCAACATGAGATGGACCTCTAGAGGTGGAGTGCCGTCGAACCGATCACAGCCCGACGGCGCCGATGCGCGCGGGCGCGCTGCCGACGCGCTCGGCCGACGCGATGCGGCCGTTGTCGAGCTTGATGATCCGGTCAGCGAGATGGAAGTAGTGGTCGTCGTGGGTCGCGGCGATCACGGTCTTGCCGCGGTCGCGCAGCCGGCTCAGGTAGCTCTCGTAGAAGAACTTGCGAAACTCGGGATCCTGGTCCGCCGCCCACTCGTCGAACACGAAGACCTCACGGTCGTCGAGCTCGGCGACGAGCAGGGCGAGGCGCTTCTTCTGGCCGGTCGACAGCTTGGTGCTGGTGAACCGGCCCTCGGCGTCGATGTCGGTGATCCCGGTCAGCTGGAGCGTGGTCAGCAGCTCGTCGATCCGCTGGCGCGGGATCGTCGGCTGGCCGAGCAGGCGGCGGAACAGCCGGAAGTCCTGCAGGATGATCGAGAACGACGCGCGGTACTGGGCGAGCCGCGCCGGCGTGACCGGCTGGTCGTTGAGCGTCACGCGCCCGCCGTCGGGCTGGAGCAGGCCGCACAGCAGCTTGAGGAACGTCGACTTGCCGGTGCCGTTGCCGCCGATCACGAAGGTGATCTCGCCGCGGCGGATCTCGAGGTCGAGCGGCCCGACCGCGAACTCGCGCTGGCCCTCGACCTTGGGATAGCGGTAGGTGATGCCGTCGCAGTGCAGCGCGCGAAACGGCACGGCCGCGACCGCCGCGCCCGGCTGGTCCTCGACGACGGCGCGCAGCTCGGTCTCGAGCGCGGTGATCTTCTTGATCGCGAAGTTCGCCCGGGCGAGGAACGGCGCCGCGGCGATCACCTCGGCGATCGGGCCGTTGATGAACAGGACGACCGAGAGCAGCTGCAGGAGCGGGATGCCGCCGCCGAACACGCGGGGCAGCACGAAGATGCAGATCGCCATGACCACGTAGAGGAAGGCCTGGCCGAAGATCATGTTCCAGTTGAACGAGCGGCTGATCGCGAGCTTGTAGTGCTCGGACCTCATCGCCATCGCCACGACGTCGTTCTCGAGCAGGTCCTGGGCCTTGGCGGCGTTGAGCTTGAGCTCGTTGAACCCGGACAGCTGGTCCGACAGGTGGTCGAAGAACGAGGTCTCGGCCTGCCAGCTCGCGTCGAGCAGCGGCCGGCTCGCGGCGTAGTTGCGCATGTAGATCGCCGCGCCGATCACGAGCAGGCACAGGATCGACACGCAGGCGGCGACCGACAGCATCGCGATATAGATGAACGCGCACACCACGAGCACCGCGGACGCGAACGCCGAGGTGACGGAGTAGGCCGCCTCGGACATCGCCCGGACGTCCTGGGACAGCGCGTGGCTGATCCGGGTCCGGCCGATCGACTCGAAGGCGGGGAGCTCGGTGTGCGGGATCATCTCGACGATCCGGATCCGGACCTTGCGGATCACCTGCTCCACGGTCCGAGCCGTACCGTCGAGGACGTGCTTGCGCGCGACCGTGAACAGCAGAAAGCTCGCCGCGAACAGGCCGTACGTCCGCAGGGGTGACGACGCATCGCTCGCGCTGGCCCCGCTGATGATCACGCCGACCAGCAGGCCGGTGCTGACACCCGAGAGGATCGCGATCGCGATGAAGCCAACCCCGACGGCGTTCGACTGCCGCTTGAGGAACCGGAGGTATTCCATCTAGCTCAAGCGCCGCGGTCTTGCCGGAGGCTGAGCGGACGCATGTCGGTCCAGACCTCGGAGATGTAGGCCAGGCAGTCTTCCTTGCTGCGCGCGTCGCCGACCGCGCGCCAGCCCGCCGGAACGTCCTTGTAAGACGGCCAGAGGGAATACTGCTCTTCGTGATTTACAACAACAACGTACTGCTCAGGCAATGATTCGCTCATTGGCGATCGGGATATAACATGTACCGTGGTGCTCGCCTATTTGAATGCTGGCTGTACTTCTCGGGTGAGCGAATTTTCACTTTCGTGTGGGATGGCATACTCGAATGAGGCGATCTGTATTATATATGAGTTAGATTCTCCGAACAAACTGTCGAAGTCACTGCGAAATGTACGAGGGCCTACGGTTATGACGCAGGTGCTAGCAACGCGCACGTTGTGCGCGTTGGATTTAACAGCATCAACTGAGGATCACTGTCACCAGCTGTATTCGAAATGTCGTTAATTCGCGCATGCGGGCGCGGTAAAACGGAGTCGCATACATCGCCTCTGGGTGGTCAAAACTCACTGTGCTGCCGCAAAACGCGACATGCAGCGGTGTTGTGCTGTTCCCGGCGGGAGACGAACCGGCGGTCGCCGCAGCCGCGCAGGCTGCGCGGGGCCTGCCGTCGCGCGGGTTGAAAAGCCCGGTTCGTCGTCCTAAGGTGCCGCAAGATGAAGCTGGCGACCCTGCGCGATGGATCGAGAGATGGCCGCCTGCTGGTGGTGCGGCGCGATGGCGAGGTCGGGGCGCTGTCGCCGGACTGGCCGACCCTGCAGCGCGCGCTCGATGACTGGGGCGCGGCCGAGCCGGTGCTGCGCGCGCTGGCCGACGACCTGGAGCGCGGCGCGATCGATGGCACGCCGGTCGATCCGCTGCGGCTCGGCGCGCCGCTGCCGCGCGCGTACGAGTGGATCGACGGTTCGGCGTACCTCAATCACGTGATGCTGGTTCGCAAGGCGCGCGGCGCGCAGCCGCCGCCGACCCTCGAGACCGATCCGCTGATCTATCAGGGCGGCTCGGGCGATCTGCTCGGCCCGCGCGATCCGATCGAGCTGCACGACCCGGCGTGGGGCCTGGACTACGAGTCCGAGGTCGCGGTGATCCTCGCCGACACGCCGATCGGCACGACCGCGGCCAGCGCCGCGAGCCACATCCGGCTGGTCATGCTGGCCAACGACTGCACCCTGCGCAACCTCGTCCCGGACGAGCTGGCCAAGAGCTTCGGGTTCTTCCAGAGCAAGCCGGCGACCGCCTTCTCGCCGTTCGCGGTTACGCCGGACGAGCTCGAGGCGCTGGGCGCGTGGCGGGACGGCCGGTTCCACGGCCGGGTGCGCTCGACCTACAACGATCAGGTGATCGGCGACTGCGAGGCCGGCGCCGAGATGCACTTCTCGTTTCACGATCTGATCCAGCACGTCGCGCGGACCCGGCGGTTCGTCGCCGGCACAATCCTCGGCAGCGGCACGGTCTCGAACGCCGAGCGCAGCCGCGGCGTGTCGTGCCTCGCCGAGCGCCGGATGATCGAGATCATCGAGACCGGCAAACCGGCGACGCCGTTCATGGCGATCGGCGACCGGATCCGGATCGAGGCCGACGTCGGCGGGGGCAACCCGTTCGGCGCGATCGACCAGCGCGTGGTCGCCGCGGGCGCGGCCGGCGTCGATCCGGCGCTGGCGGGAGGCCTGGCGTGAAGCTCGTCCTGCACAACTACTGGCGCAGCTCGGCGAGCTACCGGGTGCGGATCGGTCTGGGGCTCAAGGAGCTGGCCTACGACTACGTGGCCGTCGACATCGTCGATAACGCGCAGCAGTCCGAGACCTACCGCGCGATGAACGCGATGGCGCAGGTGCCGACGCTCGAGCTTACCGGCGATGACGGCCGGACCGCGACCCTGATCCAGTCGCTGCCGATCCTCGAGTACCTCGAGGAGCGCTGGCCCGAGGTCCCGCTCCTGCCCGACGAGCCTATCCTGCGCGCCAGGACCCGGGCGCTGGCCGAGATCATCAACGCCGGGATCCAGCCGCTCCAGAACCTCACGGTGATGCGCAAGCTCAAGCAGGCCGGCATCGACGAGGTCGCCTGGGTCCGGGCGTTCATCGAGTCCGGGCTGACGGCGTACGCGCGCGAGGTCGAGGCCACCGCCGGCCGGTTCTCGGTCGGCGACGTGCCGACCCTCGCGGATGTCTGCCTGATCCCGCAGCTGTTCGCCGCGCGCCGCTTCCAGGTCGAGCTGGGCTCGACGTTCGACCGTTTGCTTGCTATCGAGGCTCGGTGCCAGGCGCTCCCTGGATTTGCCAACGCGGCTCCGGATCGCCAGCCCGACGCGAAGCGTTAATCGTCTGACCTCGCCCAGGACATCTCCCCATGACCAAGCCCGCCCCTCTCGGCATCAAGCGTCTCGAAGGCATCCACTACTACGTGCGTGACCTCGAGCGGTCGCGGACGTTCTACACCGGCAAGCTCGACTTCGCCGAGACCTGGCGCAGCTCGCTCGAGCTCGAGCAGCAGTCGGGCCAGCGCTCGGCGTGCTTCTCGGCCGGCGAGATCCAGGTCGTGGTCAGCGCGCCGCTCGGTGCGCCGACCGGCCGGGCCGCGCGGTTCCTGTCGAAGCACCCCGACGGCGTCGGCACGCTGATCTTCGAGGTCGAGGACGCGGAGCGCACGTTCGCGCTGCTCGAGGAGCGCGGCGGCACGGCGATCGAGGACATCCAGACCTACCAGGACGACGGCGGCACGCTCCGGCAGTTCTCGATCACCACGCCGTTCGGCGACTGCACGTTCCGGTTCCGCGAGCGCCGCGGCTATCGCGGGCTGTTCCCCGGCGCGGTGGCGTACGAGGGCGGCGGCACCAACAAGTTCGGCTTCGAGCAGATCGACCACGTCACGTCGAACTTCCAGACGATGAAGCCGATGCTGCTGTGGGTCGAGCACGTGCTCGGCTTCGAGAAGATGTGGGACGTCGCGTTCCACACCTCGGACGTCGATCCGGCGCGCAAGACCGGCTCGGGCCTGCGCTCGATCGTGATGTGGGATCCGGTCTCGGGCACCAAGTTCGCGAACAACGAGCCGGCGCGGCCGTTCTTCAAGAGCTCGCAGATCAACATCTTCAACGAGCACCTGCGCGGCGACGGCATCCAGCACATCGCCGTCACGGTCAAGGACATCCTCGGCGCGGTCCGCGGCCTGCGCGCGCAGGGCGTCAGCTTCATGCCGACGCCGGGCAGCTACTACGACATGCTGCCCGAGCGGATCGC
>DASWOO010001101.1:0-7145 GCA_036404335.1 Kofleriaceae bacterium | reverse complement strand
TCAACGAGATGGCCGGCGCGATGGCCAGCGATGACTTCGTCGTGATCTCGCTGGCGTCGGATCACAGCTGGCCCGAGGCGCTGACCGGCGTGCTCGACTCGCTCGCGCCGCAGGCGGTGCCCAAGGGCACGCCGACGATGGCGACCGTGAGCTCGGCGTTCCGCGAGGCGCTGCCCAACGGCACGCCGTTCAAGGTCCTGCTCGACCCGCCCGAGGGCGACGGCAACATCGGCAAGATCGCCGCGGCCTGGGGCATCAAGGCGGTGCCGGAGAGCGCGCTGATCGATCGCCAGGGCAACATCCGCGCGTACTTCGGCAACAAGCGGGACTGGCAGTCGCCGGTCGCGCAGACCTGCCTGCGCTCCGTGATCGAAAATCAGTAGATGGCGCGCGTCCTGGTCATCGACGACGAGCCCGACGTGGTCCGCCTGATCCTGAAGGTGCTGTCGCCGCGCGGCCACGTCGTGCAGACCGCGCGCGACGGCGCGAGCGCGCTGGCGCGGGTCAAGCAGGAGCCGCCCGACGTGATCCTGCTCGATAGCGACGTGCCCAAGATCGACGGCGCCGAGGTCTGCCGGCGGATCAAGACCGACGCGACGACCCGGCAGATCCCGGTCGTGATGATGACCTCGTCGTACATCGACATCTACGACGTCGGCGCCGAGGGCGGCCCCGACGCGTTCGTGGTGCGGCCGTTCGCGCGCGAGGTCCTCGCCAACGTGGTCGACCGCGCGCTGTTCCGGCGCTAGCCGCTCATGAAGCGGGTGCCGTTCACGATCCTGACGGGCTGGCTCGGGGCCGGCAAGACCACGGCGCTGAACCGCATGCTGGCGGCCCAGCACGGCAAGCGGATCGCGGTGCTGGTCAACGAGCTGGGCCGGATCTCGATCGATACCCAGCTGATCGTCGGCCGTGGCGGCGACGTGCTCGAGCTCGCCGGCGGCTGCGTGTGCTGCAAGGTCGATATCAAGAACGACCTGTGGGACGGGATCGGCGACATCGTCGCGCGATCGTCACCGGACTGCGTGGTGCTGGAGACCACCGGCATCGCCGAGCCCGCGGCGATCCTCGATGGCCTCGTCCGGGTGCCGGACAAGGTCCGCGATCGGATCCTGCCGGCCGGCGTGATCTGCGTGGTCGACGCGGAGTCGGGGGCGAGCGCGATCGACGCGCGCGACGAGGCCCGCGAGCAGGCGATGAGCGCCGACCGGGTGATGCTCGCGAAGCTCGATGTCGCCAGCGCGGACGCGGTGCGCCGGACCCACGAGGTGCTCGATCGCATGGCGCCCCGGGCCGAGCGCGCGGCGTTCCCGGCGGACGACGCCGGGGCGCGGGCGATGACCGCCTGGGTGACCGAGCCGCGCGAGCTGATCGCGTGGAGCCAGCGCGAGCCGACCGATGACGACCTGGCGTTCGATGTCGCGGCGCTCGAGGGCCCGGCGCCGGCCGCGGCGGCGAGCCGGCCGCATCGCCACGCGCACGGCCAGCGCGGCCACCACCACGCCAACCAGCTGATCGCCGTGACGTTCTGCGACGACGCGCCGCTGGTCGGCGAGCGCGTGCTCGAGTACCTCGAGTCGCTGGGCGAGCGGCTGATCCGCGCCAAGGGCTTCGTCCACCTGGCGGGCGACGATCGCCGCGGCTTCGTCGAGCGCGCCGGGATCCGCACCGAGCTGCGCCACGAGGGCGCGTGGGGCGACGGTGCGCGGCGGACCGAGCTGGTGCTGATCGGCGACGACCTCGACGAGGCCGCCGTGCACCGCGCGCTGTGGGCCTGCCGGACGGCGAGCCAGTCCGCCGGCCAGTCCGCGAAATGATCAGTCGCGCCAGGCCGCGGCGCGCAGCCGGGCGAGCGCGGTCTCGCCGGCGACCAGGCCGAGATCGCCGGCGTCGTGGACCGCGACGCCGACCAGGTCGCCGCCGGCGGGCACCGCGCCGAACGCGGCGTCGATGGCGATCCACGCCCGCCCGGTCCAGCTGATCGCCCAGCGGTGGCGGATCAAGCGGTCGCCGTCGACCCGGAAGCCGGTGACGATCCGGGTCGGGATGCCGCGGTCGCCGGCGAGGGCGGCGTAGGCGAGCGCGAACGTCGTGCAATCGCCGGCGGTGGCGGTGCGCGCGGCGCCGGGCTGGTCGGCCGGGCGGGCGGCGAGGTCGGGCGCGATCCGGCGGTGGACGTGGGCGACGAGGGTGAGGATGTCGGGGGTGCGATCGGCGCCGGGCGCGCCGGGCGGCGGGCCGCCGCGCAGCGCGGGCGACAGGGTGAGGTCGACGCCATCGGCCGTGGCCCGGGCGGCCTGGCCGGGCAGGGCGGGCAGGGCGAGCTCGCCGTCGAGCGCGAGGACGCGGTCGGCGCCGGGGCGGGGCGGCTCGCCGGCGAGCGGGATCGAGGTCGCGGCGATCAGATCGACGGGCACGAACGGCGCCGCGGCCTGGGCGGCGGTGATCCGGGTGGCGATCACGCCCTCGCCGTCGACGATCCGGATCGGCATGGCGTCGTCGCCGAGGTCGATCGTGGCCTCGGCGGTGGCGGCGGTCCCGGCCTCGGCGGTCAGCCGCGCGACCAGCCGGCCGGGCGCGACCGGCTCGATCCGGCCGGTGCCGGCGGCGAACCCGCGGGCGGGCAGGAACACCGGGCCGGCGAACCGGCCGTCGCGCCGGACGATCAGGGGCGCCAGCTCGGCGGGGATCGCGGCGCCGGCCAGGCGATGCACGCCGAGCTCGTCGGTGACGCGCCAGCCGGCGGCGTCGCGCACGGCGTCGCCGCGCCGGATCGCCTGGCCGGTCTCGGTCCACCGGACCTGCGACGGGATCAGCCGCCGGTCGGCGGTGATCTCGATCGTCGTCGACAGCACGACCGCGGCGTCGCCGCGCAGGAACCGCATCGCCTCGGTGCGGCGCAGCTGGACGCCGGCGGCGGTCCAGCGCTCGAGCTCCTCGGCGGTGCCGATCTGCGCGCCGCCCAGCCAGATCGCGTAGTGGCGCTCGGCGTCGCGCCCGGCCGGGGCCGCGCGGACCTCGGGCGCGTCGCCGGCCGGCGTCGGGCTCGCGCCGGCGCACGCGGCCACGCCGATCACGATCACCGAGAGCCACCTGCGCACGCGGCAGTCATCGTAGCCAGCCGGCGGCCACCGGCGCAAATCTTGGGCAGCGCGGGGCCGCGCCGCGCTAGGCTCGGCGCATGACCCCGTGGCTGATCCTGGGCGCCGGCTACACCGGCACGGCGCTGGCGCGGGCGCTGGCCGCGCGCGGCGACGCGGCGATCACGATCACCCGGCGCGACCAGGCGGCGGCCGAGGCCCTGGCGGCCGAGCTCGGCGTGCGCGGTGCCGCGGCCGAGCTCGCCGACCCCGGATCGATCCAGCGCGCGATGGCCGATGGCGCGATCGTCGTCTGCACCGCGCCGCCGGGCGGCGATCCGGCCGGCGAGCTGCGCGGCGTGATCGCCGCCGCGGCCGAGCGCGGCGCGCGCAAGCTGATCTATGTCTCGTCGACCGGCGTGTACGGCCCCGGCCACGGCGCGCGGGTCGACGAGACCTGGCCGATCGCGCCGGCGACCGCGTCGGGCCGGGCGCGCGCGGCGGCCGAGGCCGCGCTCGCCGGCGCCCCGCTGCCGTGGATCGCGCTGCGCGCCGCCGGGATCTACGGCCCGGGCCGCGGCCTGGTCGAGCGGGTCCGCGCCGGCAGCTACCGCGTGGTCGGCGACGGCACGAGCCACGTCGGCCGGATCCACGTCGACGACCTGGTCGCCGCGATCCTCGCCGCGGCGGCGCGGCCGGTGACCGGCGCGGTCAACGCGTGCGACGACGACCCGGCTCCGATCGGCGAGGTCGCCGACGCGGTCGCCGCCCGGCTCGGCCTGCCGCCGCCGCCGCGCGTCCCGGTCTCGGCGGTGTCGGCCGAGGTCGCCGGCATGCTGACCGCCGATCGCCGGCTCACCAACCGGCGGCTGCGCGACGAGCTCGGCGTGGCGCTGCGCTACCCGAGCTGGCGCGACGCGCTGGCCGCCGAGCGCTAGCTACAGCACGCCTTCTTGCGGCCGCGCCGGCGCCAGGTGACGAGCCCGACGATCGCCGCGATCGCCGCGATCCCGACCAGCGCGCCCGGGCTCGACGCGTCCGCGTCGCAGCACCCGCCCGACGCTGCCGGCGGGGTCACCACCGGCGCGTCCACCACAGGCGGCGCCGCGCCGCAGGTCGCCGGGCCGTCCGCGCCGAACTGCTTCTGCAGGGTCGGCCACTGCGATTCGCACTGCTCGTGCTGCCCGGTGCCGGCGGGGCACTCGACCGCGCCCGACAGCGAGCTGAACCGGAAGACCTTGTCCCAGGTCGCGCCGGTCGCGGTGCGCGCGACCGCCTCGTTGTCCGGCTGCCAGTTGGCGGCGCAGCCGAAGATCGCGCCGTCGCTGCGCTGGCCGACGCACGCCAGCTGCGGCGAATTCGCGATCGGCGCGAACGTCGCGCCGGCGTCGAGCGACTGGTACCCGCCGGCCAAGGTCGCGACCATGATCCCGGCCTGGGTGATCGCGACGTCGAGGATCTGGCCCTGGGTCGCGAGCACGTCGGTCCAGGTCACGCCGCCGTCGATCGAGCGGTACAGCCGATCGCCGCTCGGCGGGTTGGCGCCCGTCGAGGTCATGAACACCATATCGGGGTTGAGGTGATCGACCCCGACCGCGTAGACCAGCGGCGTCGGGCCGTACGCCACGCCGGCGAGCGGCGACTCGGTCCACGTGTCGCCGCCGTCGTCGGTGATCTCGAAGTGCGCGGTCGGCGGCAGCTGGCCCGCGTCGGGCGCCACGCCCGCGACCTGGTAGCCGGTCGCGTAGACCCGCTGCGGCCGGGTCGCGGCGATCGCGAGGCTCTTCCACCAGATCGACGGCGACAGCATGCCGCGCGGCGCGAACGTCACGCCGTTGTCGGTCGAGCGGTAGATGTTGTTGGGCCGGCCCGAGTCGGCGGTCGCGACCCAGACCTCGCCGGTGGGCCCGATGTCGATCGCGTCGATCCAGATGCCGGCGAGCGCGCCGGGCGAGCCCGCCGCCTGCTCGGCGGTGGCGGTCGTGAACGTGCAACCGCCGTCGCGGCTCACCCGCAGGCCGCTGAACGTCGTGGCGAACAGCGTGCCGTCGGCCGCGATCCGGTACTTGGGATCGAACGTGCCGCCGTAGCCGATGTTCTGCTCGCAGATCCACCGGAAGGTGCAGCCGTCGTCGTGGCTGACCAGCAGGCCGAACGTGGTCGCGACGTAGAGCGACCGCGGATCACCTGTCTGAAAATGAACACCGTTGGTGACCGGGGCGCGACCGTTGGCGTGAGCCGGTGAACCACCGAGCGCGGCGAGTACAACCGCCGTCGCTGCGACGAATCTCATGGCGAAACTATACTCGTAACCGACAGTGTCGGGCCCCCGACATGACCGTGCCTATGCGCACGCGGTACCCAGCTCACCGTCGGTAGGTGAAACAAAAGTTCACCCCCTGGGATTGTCGACAGTCCCGGAATTCGATGCCAGCTTTGACCTTGGACGGCGTTGGCGAGTCATGTTAACTGAATTTTAGTTTTGCGGCGCTTCACGGCCCGCACCAAGGCCCCTTGTGGATAGGCTCTATCTCCTAGCGCCGGCGATCTTTCTGACGTCGGTCTTCATCATCGCCTTCCTGGTGTACAGCACCATGGTCCTCGTCGGGCGTCCGCCCGCCGTCGAGCAGGTGAAGCACAACCAGCTGCTCGGGCCGTTCTGGGCGCGGTTCCTGATCTGGCTGATCAGCCCGCTCGAGCGCCTGCTGCTCGGCCGCGTGTCGCCCAACATGATCACCGCGCTGTCGCTGATCCTGTGCGGCGTCACCTGCGCGGCGGTCGGCCTCGGCCACCTCGCCGGCGCGGCGTGGCTGTACATCACCGCCGGCATCCTCGACGTGCTGGACGGCCGGCTCGCGCGGCTGACCGGTCAGCAGACCAAGGCCGGCGCGCTATTCGACTCGGTCAGCGACCGCTGGGGCGAGCTGATGATCTTCGCCGGCTACACCTGGTACCTGCACGAGACGCCGTGGCTGCTCGCGGTGCTCGCCGCGATCGCCGGCTCGATGATGGTGAGCTACACCCGGGCGCGCGGCGAGGGCCTGGGCCTCGAGCTCGCGGGCGGCGTGATGCAGCGGGCGGAGCGCATCCTGCTCGTGGTGGTCGGCACCCTGGTCGCGGCCTGGTGCGGCGGCGCCGACGACACGGCGTACCTGGTGCAGCCGGTCCTCGGCGGCACGATGCTGATCTGCGGCGTGGCCTCGTCGGCCACGGCGATCCACCGCTGGATCCTCGGCTACCGTGAGCTGATGCGGCGCGCGGATCCGCGTCAGGCGATCCCCGAGCCGGTCGCCGCGATCGGCTCACCCGCGGGCGTGGCCGGGGTGACGGCGCAGCCGGCGAGCGCGCGCGTGCTGCTGCCGGTCCGCAAGGTCGTCGCGCCGCTCGAGCAGCACTGAGCTAGGCGGAGATCGTCGCGATCACCGGGGCGTGATCGCTGGCGTCCTGACCCTTGCGCGCGTTGCGATCGATCACGCAGCCGGTGCAGCGCTCGACGAGCGGCGCCGTCAGGTAGATCATGTCGATCCGCAGGCCCTGGTTCTTGAAGAACGCGACGCCGCGGTAGTCCCACCACGAGTAGCGCTGCTCGTCGCCGTGGTGGCGGCGGAACACGTCGGTCAGGCCGAAGTCGACCACGCCGGCGAGCGCGGCGCGCTCGGGCGGGCTGACGTGGATCTGGCCCTGCCATTTTTCGGGCGACCAGACGTCGCGGTCGTCGGGCGTCACGTTGAAGTCGCCGAGCAGGGCGAGCGGCGCGGTCGGCGACGAGGTCCGCTCGAGGTACGCGCGCAGCCGCTGGAACCACGCGAGCTTGTACGGGTAGCGGTCGGACTGCAGATCCTGGCCGTTGGGCACGTAGACGCAGACCACGCGCATGCCGAACGTGGTCGCGGCGATCACCCGGGCCTCGTCGTCGGGCTCGCCGTCGCCGAACCCGCGGGTCACGTCGGTCAGCGGCTGCTTCGATGCGATCGCGACGCCGTTGTACGAGCGCTGGCCGAAGATCGCGAGCTCGTAGCCCGCCTTGCGGAGCGCGGCCGCGGGGAACGCGGGGTCCTCGACCTT
>DASWOO010001100.1:0-4272 GCA_036404335.1 Kofleriaceae bacterium | reverse complement strand
ATGCTCGCCCCGCGCTGGAAGGCTCGCCCATGTCGCTAGCGCAGAAGGCCGCCCGGGGCGCGCTGTGGACCATCCTCAGCAGCATGGGCGGGCGCGCGATCGGCGTGCTCGGCACCCTGGTGATGGCGCGGTTCCTCGGGCCCGACAAGATCGGCGAGGTCAACGACGCGTCGATCATCGCGTTCACCGCCAGCTGGTTCACGATCTGGGGGTTCGGCCAGTACACGGTGGTCAAGGGCCGCGGCGCCGACACCGCGGAGGTCACCTGGCACGCGGTGGTCGCCTACGCCGTGCTCGGCACGATCTCGCTCGGCGCGGTCGCGCTGTTCGGCGGGCCGCTGATGTCGTTCTTCGGCGCCGCCCACGCGGCGGCGTACCTGCCGGGCATGGCGCTCGCCGTGTACATCCGGCGCTACGGCGCGATCCCCGAGCGCGTGCTGAACCGGGCGATGAACTTCCGCGCGACCGGGTTCGCCGCGATCTGCGGCGAGCTCAGCTACAGCGTGGTCGCGCTGATCCTCGCCTCGCCGCTGTTCGACTACGGCGGCTGGGCGATCGTGATCGCCAACATCGTGCAGTCGACGGTCGCGGTCGCGATCCTGATCCGCGCCGCCGGGTTCAAGAGCTGGGCGACGCCGACCAAGCTGCGCTGGGCCCGCTACAAGGACATGCTCAAGTTCGGCGTGCCGCTCGGTCTGCAGAGCGGGGTGCACGCGGCGTCGCGCTACTGGGACAACCTGGCGATCTCGCACTACTTCGGCACCGGCACGATGGGCGCCTACAACATGGCGTACAACCTCGCCGACATCCCGGCGATCCAGGTCGGCGAGCAGCTCGCGCTCGTGCTGATGCCGTCGATGGCGTCGCTGCCGCCCGAGCGCCGGC
The DNA here is from genome assembly GCA_036404335.1 of Kofleriaceae bacterium. GTDB lineage: Bacteria > Myxococcota_A > Polyangia > Haliangiales > Haliangiaceae > JABFXX01. The sequence goes on along the minus strand of DASWOO010001100.1, from coordinate 3,387 downwards.
CGCGCGCGCTCGAGCGATCGACCGCGCTCTTGTCGCTGATCATCTTCCCGCTCGCGGTCGGCCTGGGCCTCGTCGCCGGCCCGCTGATCGCGCTGATCCTGCCGGCCAACGGCTGGCAGGAGGTCGCGCCGCTCCTGCAGATCCTCGCGTGCCTGTCGGTGTTCCGGCCGATCACGTGGGTCTTGTCGGCGTACCTCGAGGCCGAGTCCAAGACCAGCCGGCTCATGTTCCTCGAGCTCGGCAAGATCATCGTGCTGCTCGGCGGCATCGCGATCCTCCACCCGTACGGCGTGCGGATCGCGAGCAGCGCGGTCGGCATCGCGTTCGGGCTGTCGGCGATCGCCGGCGTGCTCGCGGTGATGCACGAGGGCCCGTCGCCGCGCCGGCTGTTCATCGGCTTCTTCCAGCCGATCGGCGCGTGCCTGGTCATGGCGGCGGCGGCGTGGGGCGTCCACCGCGGGCTGCTCGCGGCGGGCCTGGTCCACCCAGCGATCCACCTGGTCGCGATGATCGTCGCCGGCGCGGTCGCGTACGTGGCGGCGGCGCTGACGTTGTGCCGGACCTCGGCGCTCGACCTGCTCGACCTGACCAAGAAGGCGATGCGGCGGGCACCTAAGACCGGGACCTACACCGCGGCACCGGTGGATACCGCAACTGATCCGTAGTCGAAACGCGCCGGAAACCTGGCGGCGAACCTGATTTGCTACGCTGAGCCCAAGATCAACTGCTATCTGATCCGGAGGATTGTGTGAAGAAAGTTCGCGTCGAGTACGTGTGGATCGACGGCCAGAAGCCGACGGCAAAGCTGCGCTCGAAGACCAAGTTCGTGGACGGCCCGGTCACCCAGGTGAGCGATCTGCCCGACTGGGGCTTCGACGGCTCGAGCACCAGCCAGGCCGAGGGCCACTTCAGCGATTGCCAGTTGAAGCCGGTCAAGTTGATCCCCGATCCGCTCAACGGCGAGCACGACGTCATCGTGATGTGCGAGGTGCTCAACGCCGACGGCACGATCCACGCGAGCAACACCCGCGCGCGCTGTCGCCAGGTCGCCGAGCAGTACGCCGATCACGAGCCGTGGTTCGGCATCGAGCAGGAGTACACGTTCTTCGACGGCAACAAGCCCCTGGGCTGGCCCGAGCGCGGCTTCCCCGCGCCGCAGGGCGGTTACTACTGCGGCGTCGGCAGCGACGAGGTGTTCGGCCGCGACATCGTCGAGGCCCACGCCGACGCGTGCCTGCGCGCCGGGCTGTCGATCGTCGGGACCAACGCCGAGGTCATGCCGGCGCAGTGGGAGTTCCAGATCGGCGTGCTGGGCCCGGTCGAGATGGGCGACGAGCTGTGGCTCGCGCGCTGGCTGCTGTACAGGATCGGCGAGGACTTCGGCGTCAGCGCGACCCTGCACCCCAAGCCGATCAAGGGCGACTGGAACGGCGCCGGCGCGCACACCAACGTGTCGACCAAGGAGAGCCGCACCGAGGGCGGGATGAAGGCGATCGAGGCCGCGTGCGAGAAGCTGCGCAAGCGCCACGACGAGCACATCAAGGTCTACGGCGCGTTCAACGACGAGCGGCTCACCGGCAAGCACGAGACCTGCTCGATCCACCAGTTCCGCTACGGCGTGAGCGATCGCGGCTCGTCGATCCGCATCCCGATGGCCACGGCCAACCAGGGCCACGGCTACTTCGAGGATCGCCGCCCGGCGGCGAACATGGACCCGTACGAGGTCTGCGCGATCCTGGTCGAGACGATCTGCCAGCCCTGACGCTGCCGATCGAGCTGGCGATCGAGCTGGCGATCGAGCTGGTGATCGACTAGTCGTCGCCCGCGGCGCGCGCGCGGATCACCGCCCGCGCGATCAGCGCGGCGGTCGTGATCAGCAGGGTCGCCGCGATGGCGATCCCGCTGGCGTGCAGCACGAGGTCGAGCACCGTCCACAGGACGCCGCTGCCGACCAGGATCATCAGGATCACCGGCGCGGTCTCGCTGCCGCCGACCTTCTGCAGCCGGTCGCGGTTGGCGCGGCTCAGCTGCAGCGCCAGCGCGCCGGACAGCACCAGCGGCAGGCTGATGATCGTCAGCACGAGCTCGGCGGTGCGCGCCGCGCCCGCGGTTTGCGGGTGGGGCAGGAGCAGGGCCGACAGCGCGCCGCGCTGCGGCGGCCCGGCCTGGAGCGCGAGCATCGCCCGGATCTCGGCGGGCGACAGGTTCTTGCCGACGGACCCGGCGGGGAGGTCGCGGCGCCGCGCGTTGCAGTGCGGGCACACGACCGCCTGCGCGTTCATCGGCTTCTGACAGGACGGACACGGCACCGGCGCCATGCGTCAGCCTAGCGCGACGGGCTCAGCTCTGCAGCAGCTCGCCGTAGCGGGCGAGGTCGATGTTGCCGCCGCTGATCACCACGCCGACCCGCCGGCCGGCGAGCTCGACCCCGCCGTGCAGCGCGCCGGCCAGGCCCAGGCAGCCGGTCGGCTCGACGACCAGCTTCATCCGGCCGGCGAGCAGCTGCATCGCCTCGATCAGCTGGGCGTCGCTCGCGGTCAGCACGTCGGCGAGCTCGCGGCGGATGATCGCGAAGGTCAGCTGGCCCAGGTGCTGGGTCTGCGCGCCGTCGGCGATCGTCCGCGGCGTGGGGATGTGGACGATCGCGCCGGTGCGAAACGAGCGCTGGCCGTCGTTGCCGGCCTCGGGCTCGACGCCGTAGATCCGGCAGCCGGGCGCCAGCGCCCGGGCGGCGAGCGCGCTGCCGCTGACAAGGCCGCCGCCGCCCATCGGCGTGAACAGCGCGTCGAGCGGGCCGACCTCCTCGAGCAGCTCGCGGGCCGCGGTGCCCTGGCCGGCGATGACGTCGGGGTGGTCGAACGGCGGGATCAGCGTCCGGCCGCCGTCGTCGGCGAGCCGGCGGCCGATGACCTCGCGGTCCTCGGTGAACCGATCATAGATCACGACCTCGGCGCCGTAGCCGCGGGTCGCGGCGAGCTTTTGCGCCGGGCTGTCGTGCGGCATGACGATCGTCGCCGGGACGCCGAGCAGCCGCGCCGACAGCGCGATCGCCTGGGCGTGGTTGCCCGACGAGAACGCGACCACGCCGGCCGCGCGCTGCGCCGGGCTGAACCGCGACAGCGCGTTGAACGCGCCGCGAAACTTGAACGCGCCGCTGCGCTGCAGGTTCTCGCACTTGAAGAACACCTGGGCACCGACCCGCCGGTCGAGCTCCGTCGAGCGCAGGACCGGCGTGCGGTGCGCGTGGCCGGTGATCCGCCCGGCGGCGGCCACCACGTCGTCGTAGGTCGGCAGCTCCACGCTAGTGATGCTGCATCGCGTTGCCCGTGTGGATCTCCTGGCCGCCCTTGCGGTCCATGTCGCGGTCCTGCGTGCTCTCGCAGTTGG
>DASWOO010001099.1:0-10078 GCA_036404335.1 Kofleriaceae bacterium | reverse complement strand
CGCCCCTCGCCGTCGTCGGGCGGTCGAGCACGGATTGCAATGGCTCGGCATGCGCTCTCTACTTCTACAACAACATCATCGCCGCGATGGGCGCACCGCACGCGCCGCAGTCCTCGTTTCCGGCAAGCATGCCAGGAAGCGTGTTCGACGATGATCTCTACTCAGGCGTCTTCACGAGCGTGCCGAGCGAGCCCCATGGCCTGTCGGGTAACCCGATGTTCGTCAATCCTGCCAGCCTCGGTGTTGGGCGAATCACCGCCGCTGGGCTCAAGCTCTTCGCCGGCTCACCGGCGCTCGGCAATGGCTACAACAGCGGTTATCTTGGATCGCTCGACTTCTTTGGTAATGCGATCTCATCCACCGCCACACCGAATCGAGGCGCTTACGGCGATCCAGGTCTCTAGCTGGGACGAGGAGACGACGCGCCTGATCGAGGTCGAGGTGTTGCGGGGGTGAGTGCGCCGGGCGGATCGGCGACGAACCGGAGCGGCGGGCCGTCGGCGAACGCGCGGGCGCTGGCATAGGCCAGCTTGAGGATCTTGCTCATCTTCGCATAATCGATCTTGTCTGCGGTATCGCTGGGATGGTGGTAGTCGCGGTGGAAGCCGGTGAACCACCAGAACGCGGGGATGCCGCGCAGCAGGAACGGGAACTGGTCGGAGCGGAACAGCGTGTTGAGCGCGCTCTCGTGGTCGAAGCGATCGTCGAGCACGAGGCCGAGCTGCTGGTTCTGCTGCTCGACGATGCGCTTGTAGTCGGGGCTGTAGCCGGCGCCAATCAGGTTGAGGCGATTGTGGGTGTCGGCCGGGATCTCGATCAGCCCGTCGGTCTGTGGGCTCGGCTCCTCGTCGCGGCCGATCATGTCGAAGTTGATCATCGCGCGCGTGGTGGCGAGCGGGCGCAGCGGATGCGAGGCCAGGTAGTAGGCGCCGAGCAGGCCGCGCTCCTCGGCAGCGAACACGACGAACAGGATCGAGCGCTTGGGCTTGATCGACGCGGCGGCGAACGCGCGAGCGAGCTCGAGCACGCCGACCGTGCCAGAGGCGTTGTCGTCGGCGCCGTGCCAGATCTTTCCATCGCTGTCGCCGTCGTGATCGTGGTGGCCGCTGATGATGACGGTCTCGGCCGCGAGGGCGGGATCGCTGCCCTGGACCAAGCCGACCACGTTCCACGAGCTCGCGGTGCGCCGGGTCTTGTCGTGGAGGTGCAGGTGCACGGCGGTGTCGGCCAGCAGGCTCGACTGCGGCTTCAGCTCCTTGTCGATTGCTCGCTGCAGCGCGTCCGCCGGACGGTCGCTGGTCGCGAGCAGCGCATTGGCGACGTCGCGCGAGATCACCATACTGGGGATGTGCGGCGGCTCGTTGGCGAGTACCTGTGACGAGATCGGGTTGGCGGCGTGCTCGACCTGGTGGCCGATGCGCGCGCGGACCTCTTGCGCCGATGGATGATTGTGCGAAGGCTCGGGCGCGATCAGCACGGCGAGCGCGCCGTGCGCCTCGGCGTTGCGGAGCTTGACGTAGGCCGTCGCGTGGCTGGTATTGCCATCGCCGTTGAAGATCGACGCCCGATCGGTCTCCTGCGGCTCGTGCTCGAACACGAGGACGATCTTGCCCTTGGCATCGAGGCCGGCGTAGTCGTCGTAGCCGAGGCCCGGCGCGGTGATGCCATATCCCGCGAACACGACCGGCGCGTCGAGGTCGACGTCCTGGGCAAACGCGCCGCTGATGTCCGGCGTATGCCACGCCGTCTGCTTGCCGCCGCGATGCAGCGTCAGCTCGGTCGCCTGCGCGTCGCCGCGATACTCGACGATCGGCACCGCCTGCAGAAAGCTCGGCTGGCCCTGCGCGTCGGTCGCCACCGGTTCGAGGCCGGCCAGCGCGAACTGCCACGCCAGCCAGCTGGCGGCGACGTCATCGCCCGGCTGCAATGACAGCCGGCCGCGCAGCTCGTCGGAGGCGAGGAAGCCGATATCGGCGTGCAGCTGAGCTTCGCGCAGCGGATCAGGCGCGGGCGGCGCGGCTCGAGAACCGCAGCCGGCGATGGCGATCGTGGCGAGAAGGGTGCGCACGATCGAAGCTTCTCACAGCAGCTGGTAGCCCAAGGTGACGAGCACGACCTGGTAGTTCCGGATCGCGCCGTCGATGGTGTAATGGCTGGGCATGACGTCGAGGGCGACCTCGAGCTGGTGGGACGGGCCGCCGACGGCGAACGAGCGGCCGGCGCGGAGGTCGAAGGCGAGGCCGCGGTGGAGCTGGTAGGCGTGGCCGTATTGCTTGCGGTCGAGCAGGCCGAGGCCGGCGTCGCCGGACAACCAGAGCCAGTCGGTGAGCCAGTACTGGGCCGAGGAGCCGACGAAGCCGTGGCGGTAGTTGCTGCGGTCGTCCGCGGCGGCGTGGTCGTAGCCGGCGCCGCTGAACAGGGCGCCGAGCGCGAGGTGCGGGGTCAGCCAGGCGGCGGCGCCGGCGTGGACGCCGAGCAGCGGGGTGTCGAAGCGGGTGGTTTCGAACGAGCCGGGGACGCGGACGGTGCCGATGCCGAGGCCGGCCTCGACGGTGAACGGCAGGCGATGCGGGGCGGGCTGCGCCTGCGCCGCCGAGGACGCGAGGACGATCACGAACAGGCGCCGCATCGGCCGAGGGTAGGCGCGCCGCGGGGGACGTGCAACCGGCCGTTCGGGTATGGTGCGCGCCATGTCCGACGACGCCCGCGCCCGCCTCGAGCCGCTTCGCGACGAGCTCGGCGAGATCGATCGCCAGATCCTCGAGCTGGTGGCGAAGCGCCAGGCGGTGGCGCAGCGGATCGGGCAGGTCAAGCGCGACGCCGGGATCCCGACGCGCGACTTCCGGCAGGAGAAGGACGTCGTCGAGCGCGCGCGGGCCAATGCGGTGCGCCACGGGCTGTCGCCGCAGCTGGGCGAGGAGCTGATCCTCGCGCTGATCCGCGGCTCGCTCACCGTGCAGGAGCGCGACACGGTGGCGGCGGCGGGCGAGGGCGGCGGGCGGCGCGTGCTGGTGATCGGCGGCGCCGGCCACATGGGCCGGTGGTTCGTGCGCTACCTGCACGCCCAGGGCTACGCGGTCGAGATCGCCGACCCGGCCGACGGGCCCGACGGCGTCGTCAACCATCGGGACTGGCGCGAGGTCGCGCTCGACCACGAGCTGATCGTGCTGGCGTCGCCGATGCCGGCGACCGCGCAGATCCTCGAGGCGATGACTGCGGCGCCGCCGCGCGGCGTGGTGTTCGACGTCGGCTCGCTCAAGTCGCCGCTGCGCACCGGGCTGCGCGCGCTGGCGGCGGCGGGCGGCCGGGTGACGTCGATCCATCCGATGTTCGGCCCCGACACCGAGCTGCTGAGCGGCCGGCACGTGATCTTCATCGACCTGGGCGCGCCCGACGCGACCGCCATGGCGCGCGCGCTGTTCGAGCCGACGATGGCGACCCTGGTCGAGATGGATCTCGAGAGCCACGACCGGCTGATCGCCTACGTGCTCGGCCTGTCGCACGCGCTCAACATCGCGTTCTTCACCGCGCTGGCCGACAGCGGCGAGGCCGCGCCGCGCCTGGCGACGCTGTCGTCGACCACGTTCGACGCGCAGCTGAGCGTCGCGACCAAGGTCGCCGGCGAGCACCCCGACCTGTACTTCGAGATCCAGACGCTCAACGACTACGGCAGCGAATCGCTGACCGCGCTGCTCTACGCCGTCGAGCGGCTGCGCTCGGTGGTCCGCGCCAACGACCTCGACGGGTTTCGCGCGCTGATGACCCGCGGCAAGGCCTACCTGAAGGGCCGCAACCCTCGCTAGGGTCAGAGCATGCGGTGGTCGCGGAACCAGGCGACCGCGTCGCGCAGCGCGGCGTCGAGCGGGCCGACGCGATAGCCGAGCTCGCGGATCGCCTTATTGCTGGTGAACCGGAAGCGGTCGGTGAACGCGTAGCGGATCTGCGTCGAGTTGACGACCGGGTCGCCGCCGAGCCGCTCGACCACGTCGCCCCACTTGCCGAACAGCCAGGCCGCCGGGTACGGCACGCGCAGCCGGGGCGGGCGCACGCCGGCCGCCGCCGCGATCGCCTGGAACACGTCGCCGTAGCTCAGCTCGTGGCCGCCGAGGATGTAGCGCTCGCCCCGGGCGCCGCGCTGCCACGCCGCGATCATGCCGCGCGCGACGTCGCGGACGTCGACGAAGTTGTTGAGGCCGGGCGTCCGGCCCGGCACCTTGCCGCGCACGACGTCGATGATCATCTTCCCCGAGCTCGGCCGGGCGTCGCGCGGCCCGAACATGTACGTCGGGTTGACGATCACCGCGTCGATCCGGTCGCGCGCGGCGTGCACGACGTCCTCGCCGCGCCGCTTGGTGATCGCGTAGGCGTCCTCGAGCCCGAGCGCGTCGAAGTTCCACGTCGCCGTCTCGTCGCACGGCCGGCCGTCGGTGCTCAGCCCGACCGCGACCACCGAGGACGTGTAGACCAGCCGGCGCACGCCCGCCGCGATCGCCGCGTCGACCACGTGCTGCGTGCCGGTGACGTTGGTCGCGGTCATCTCCGGCGTGACCTCGCGCTGCACGCTGACCGCGGCCGCGCAGTGAAACACACAGTCCGCGCCGGCGAACGCCGCGGTCAGCGCGTCGACCCGGCCGAGCTCGGCGTCGCGCCACTCGAGCGGCAGATCGGCGACATGATCGATCCGCGTGCCGGCGCGCCGGGTCGCGACGACCTGGTGGCCGGCCGCGCACAGCTCGGCGGCGAGGTTGGCGCCGAGCAGGCCGCTGGCGCCGGTCACAACAACTTGCATGCCGCAGCTTGGCATGTGGCATCTGGCCACGGTGTAGACCGAGCGCGCGATCGCCCGCGCGCAAGCTGGTGAAATCCGCACAGCGTGCGCGTATGACTCTTGCACTGCCCGTCGTGTAAATGATTCATCCACATGTCGCGAGCCGCGCGTCGGTGATGGCGCAGCTCCGCGACGCCACCGCCGCGCTCCGCGACGATCGCGAGCTCCTGGCGGGTCGGGCGTCGTGCGTCGACTACCGGATGTATCTGCTCCGGATGTACGGCTTTCACGCCAACGTCGAGCGGGCGCTCAAGAGCTGCCGGCCGCTCGCGCAGGTCGTGGCCGACGCCCCGCTGCGCAACCACAAGTCGGCGCTGCTCGCCCACGATCTGGTCGCGCTCGGGGTCGAGCGCATCGAGCTCGTCCAGGCGCCGCGCATGGCGTTCCCCGGCGCGGTGCAGCTGCCCGAGGCGCTGGGCTGGAGCTACGTCGTCGAGGCCGTCGTCCAGGGCGGCCGGCAGCTCGCCCGCCACCTGCAGCGCCACCTGCCCGCCGAGCTGTCGCGGGCTTCGGCGTACCTCGGCTGCTACGGCGGCGAGGCGGCCGAGCGCTGGCGCGAGCTCGGCGCGGCGATCGACGCCTACGATCACGCCGCGCGCGACGCCGATCGCATCGTCGCCGCGGCGCGCGACGGCTTCGGCAAGCTCGCCGCCTGGGTCCGGCCCGCGCTGCCCACCGCGCCGATGCGGATCCACGCGTAGCGTCAGCTCGCGGCGAACACCACGAACGTCCGCCGCATCAGCGGATGCGGCGGCATCGCGATCACCAGCCGGCCGAGCAGGACCAGCGTCTCGAAATGATCGGCCCGCTGGTCCGCGGTCAGCGCACGATACGGCCCGGGCACGCGAGATCGAATCGGCCGCGCCCCGGCGGCGTGTGCTGGGGCGCCGCTGCCCCAGCTACGACTGGTATAGCCAGACCCGCAGCAGCGACAGCAGCTGATCGGCGTCGACCGGCTTGGTGATGTAGTCGCTCGCGCCGGCCTCGAGGCACTTCTCGCGGTCGCCCTTCATCGCCTTGGCGGTCAGCGCGATCACCGGCAGCTCGGCCCACTGCGACCGCTCGCGAATCTTGCGCAGCGCCTCGTAGCCGTCCATCTCCGGCATCATGATGTCCATCAGCACGACGTCGATGTCGGCGTTCTCCTCGAGCTTGGTCAGCGCCGACCGGCCGTTCTCGGCGTACTGCACGTGCATCTTGTGGCTCTCGAGCAGCGAGGTCAGCGCGAAGATGTTGCGCAGATCGTCGTCGACGACCAGCACGTTGCGCTCCGCGAGCTGCGGGTCGCTCTTGGCCAGCCGCCGCAGCACGCGCTGCTTGCGCTCGGGCAGGTGGGCCTCGACCCGGTGCAGGAACAGCGCGGTCTCGTCGAGCAGCCGCTCGAGCGTGGTGACGTCCTTGATGATCACGGTCTGGGCCAGGCCGTGCAGCCGCTGCTTGTCCTCGTCGGTCAGCTCGCGGCCGGTGTAGACGATCACCGGCAGCCGGCGGTGCCGCGGATCCGCCTTGATCCGCTCGATCAGCTCGAACCCCGACATCCCGGGCAGCCGCAGGTCCATGACCACGCAGTCGTAGTTCTGCTGGCCGAGCGACTCGAGCGCGATCTCGCCCGACGCGACGCTGGTCGTCGACACGTCACCGTCGCCGATCAGCTCGGTGATCGCCTGGCTCTGCACCGGATCGTCCTCGACGACGAGCAGGTTCTTGACCCGCTTCTCGACGAAGTCGTGGATGTCGGCGAGCCCGGACTGCAGGCCCTCGGCGGTGACCGGCTTCTGCAAGAACGCGTGCGCGCCGTACTGCATGCTGCGGCGCTCCTCGTCGAGCCCGGAGATCACGTGCACGGGGATGTGGCGGGTCGACGGATCGTGCTTGAGCCGATCGAGCAGGACCCAGCCGTCGATGTCCGGCAGCCGCAGATCCAGGGTGATCGCGTCGGGCTTGACCGCGCGCGCCATCTCCAGCGCCTGCGCGCCGGTGGTCGCGACCACGCCCTTGAACCCGGACTGCCGGCCCATCTCGAGCAGCGTGGCGGCGAACGTCACGTCGTCCTCGATCACCAGCAGCACGCGGTCGCCCGGCTCGAGCGTCTCGTAATCATCGGGCACCGAGCGCGCCAGGGTCGGCGCCGGCGCGTCCTTGATCAGCGGCTTCGGCGGCGGCTCGGGGAGCTGGGCCGCCTGGGTCATCACCGCCGGCACGATCGTCGCGTCGTCGGTGCGCCGGCGATGCTCGTTCGCCGCCAGGGTCGCGGGCGGCGGCACGATGCTCGGGCTCGAGCTCATCGGCCCGGCCATGATCGGCGGCATCGTCGACTTGCCGCGGCTCTTCGCCGTGTAGGTCACCGGCAGGAACAGCGTGAACGTGCTGCCGGTGCCGACCGTGCTCTCGACCCGCAGCTCGCCGCCGAGCAGGCCGGCGATCTCGCGCGAGATCGCCAGGCCCAGGCCGGTGCCGCCGTACTTGCGGCTGGTCGAGCCATCGGCCTGATGGAACGCCTCGAAGATGATCAGGTGCTTGTCCTTCGGGATGCCGATGCCCGAGTCGGTGACCGCGAACGCCAGCACGTCCGGCGCGGCGCGGTACACCCGCAGCTTGACCTTGCCGCGCTCGGTGAACTTGAGCGCGTTGGACAGGAGGTTGCGCAGCACCTGGCGCAGCCGGCCGTCGTCGGTGTCGAACATCGGCGGCAGGTCCTGGTCGAGCTCGACCGAGAGCTGCAGGCCCTTCTCCTCGGCGACCTGGCGGAACGTCTGGTCGACGTAGTCGCGCAGGGTGCCGAACCGGACCTGCGAGATCTCGACCGTCATCGTGCCGGACTCGATCTTGGCGAGATCGAGGATCTCGTTGATCAGGGTCATCAGGTCGGTGCCGGCCTGGCGGATCGTGTCGGCGTAGCGGATCTGCTTGTCGCTGAGGTTGCCCTCGCCGTTCTCCGCCAGCTGGCGCGACAGGATCAACAGCGAGTTGAGCGGGGTGCGCAGCTCGTGCGACATGTTCGCGAGGAACTGCGACTTGTACTTCGAGGTCAGCGCGAGCTGCTCCGCCTTCTCCTCGAGCTCCTGCCGGGCGAGCTCGACCTGCTTGTTCTTGCGCTCGATCTCGGCCTTTTGCTCGGTCAGCTGGACCGCGCGCTCCTCGAGCTCCTCGTTGGTGTGCTGCAGCTCGTTCTGCTGGTCGCGCAGCTCCTTGGTCAGGCTCTGCGACTCGCGGAGCAGCTCGTCGGTGCGCATCGTCGCCTCGATCGTCGCGATCACGATGCCGAGCGACTCGAGCATCTGATCGAGGAACGCGAGCTGGATGCCGGAGAATCGATCGAACGACGCCAGCTCGATCACGCCCTTGACCGCGTTCTCGAACAGGATCGGCGCGACGACGATCGCGTGCGGCGGGGCCTCGCCCAGCGCCGACGAGATCTGGATGTAGTCCGACGGCACCTTGGACAGCACGAGGCGCTTGCCCTCGAGCGCGGCCTGACCGACCAGGCCCTGGCCGAACTTCCAGGCGTTGGAGACCGACTTGCGCTCCTGGTACGCGTACGACGCGAACAGCTTGAGCTCGGGCGCGTCGCCCTCGGTCTCGGTCATGTAGAACGCGCCGTGGTGCGCGTTGACCAGCGGCGCCAGCTCGTTGAGGATCTGGCGCGCCACCGTCAGCAGGTCGCGCTGGCCCTGCAGCATGCGGGTGAACCGCGCGACGTTGGTCTTGAGCCAGTCCTGCTCCTGGTTGACCTTGGTGGTCTCGGCCAGGGTCCGGATCATCTGGTTGACCGTGTCCTTGAGCTGCGCGATCTCGCCGCGCGCCTCGACCGTGATCGACCGGGTCAGGTCGCCCTGGGTCACCGCGGTCGCGACGTCGCGGATCGCGCGGACCTGGCCGGTCAGGTTACCGGCGAGCTCGTTGACGTTGTTGGTCAGGTCGCGCCACACGCCGGCGGCGCCGGGCACGTCAGCCTGGCCGCCGAGGCTGCCCTCGACGCCGACGTCGCGGGCCACGCCGGTGACCTGCTCCGCGAACGTCGACAGCGTGTCGATCATGCTGTTGATCGTCTCGACCAGCGTGGCGATCTCGCCGCGCGCGGTCAGGGTCAGCTTGCGCTCGAGGTCGCCGTTGGCGACCGCGGTCACGACCGTCGCGATGCCGCGGACCTGCTCGGTCAGGTTGCGCGCCATGACGTTGACGTTGTCGGTCAGCTCGCGCCACGTGCCGGACACGCCGCGGACCTCGGCCTGGCCGCCGAGCACGCCGTCGAGGCCGACCTCGCGGGCGACGCGGGTCACCTCCGACGCGAACGAGCCCAGCTGATCGACCATCGTGTTGATCGTGTTCTTGAGCTGGAGCAGCTCGCCGCGGACCTCGACCGTGATCTTGCGGGTCAGGTCGCCGTTGGCGACCGCGGTCGTGACCTCGGCGATGTCGCGGACCTGGTTGGTCAGGTTCGACGCCATCTGGTTGACGTTGTCGGTCAGCTCCTTCCACGTGCCGGCGACGCCGCGCACCGCGGCCTGGCCGCCGAGCTTGCCCTCGACGCCGACCTCGCGGGCGACGCGGGTGACCTCGTCGGCGAACGCGCTCAGCGTGTCGACCATCGTGTTGATCACGTTCTTGAGGTCGAGCAGCTCGCCGCGGACCTCGACCGAGATCTTGCGGGTCATGTCGCCGCGCGCGATCGCGGTCGCGACCGCCGAGATGTCACGGACCTGGTTGGTCAGGTTCGACGCCATCTGGTTGACGTTATCGGTCAGCTCCTTCCAGGTGCCGCGCACGCCCTCGACCGAGGCCTGGCCGCCGAGCTTGCCCTCGGTGCCGACCTCGCGGGCGACCCGGGTCACCTGGTCGGCGAACGCGCTCAGCTGATCGACCATCGTGTTGATCGTGTTCTTGAGCTCGAGGATCTCGCCGCGCGCGTCGACGACGATCTTCTGCTGCAGGTCGCCGTTGGCGATCGCGGTCGCGACCTTGGCGATGTTGCGCACCTGATCGGTCAGGTTGGCGGCCATCGAGTTGACCGCGTCGGTCAGGTTACGCCACGTGCCGAGCACGCCGCGCACGTCGGCCTGGCTGCCGAGCCGGCCCTCGATGCCGACGTCGCGCGCCAGCCGGGTCACCTGGTCGGCGAACGAGCTCAGCTGGTCGACCATGATGTTGACCGTGTTCTTGAGCTCGAGGATCTCGCCCTTGGCGTCGACCGTGATCTTGCGGGTCAAGTCACCGCGCGCGACCGACGTGGTCACCTCGGCGATGTCGCGG
>DASWOO010001098.1:0-5887 GCA_036404335.1 Kofleriaceae bacterium | reverse complement strand
TACTTCCGGCTGTCGGTCGTGCACGTCGAGCTGCCGCCGCTGCGCGAGCGCCGCGACGACATCCCCGGCCTGGCGACCCACTTCCTGCGCGAGGTCGGCAGCCGGCGCGGCATGGCGATGACCTGGTCGGCGGACGCGCTGGCGGCGATGACCAACCATAGCTGGCCGGGCAACGTCCGCGAGATGCGCAACGTCGTCGAGCGCGCCGCGGCGCTGAGCGACGGCCCGGTGATCACGCGCGCCGACCTGATGTTCGGCCGCGAGATGGGCCCCAGCGTCGTCGTCGCCCATGACCTGGCGCAGGCCGGGGTCCACGCGGCGCAGCGCGCGGTCGGCCAGATGTCGGGCGTCGAGCTGCCACAGCGCACGGGCCCGGCGACGTTCGACCCGGGCCTGCTCAAGGCCGGCCTCGGGTTCAAGAACGCCAAGCAGGCGGTGGTCGACGCGTTCGAGATGGCGTACCTCGGCGCGCTGATGGCCCGCAACGACGGCAACATCACGCGCTCGGCGCAGGAGGCGGGGCTGACCCGCTACCACCTGCGCGAGCTGCTCAAGCGCCACGGCCTCAAGGGCGGCGACCTGGAATGATCTCTAGAACGCCAGGATCGTCGCGCCGCCGAGGGCGAGGCCGCCGCCGCCGATCGTGGTGAGCGCGGCGTACGTCGGCTGATCGTCCTGCGTGGCGAGCAGGAGCGCGCCGGTCGCGACCGCGACCAGGCCGACCACGGTGAGCGCGATGCCGATGCGCCGGGTGCGAAGCTCGTGCGCGGCGAGCGCGGCGCGGGCCTGGGTCGCCGGGACGCCGGCGCTGACCTCGTCGGCCACGTGCTCGTCGAGGCGATCCGGCGCGCGGTCGAGCAGGGCGATCGTCGCCTGGGTGGCGCGCGCGGTGGCCTCGTTGACCGTGCACACGTCGCAGTGGTCGATGTCCTGGCCGACGACCCTGCCGGTGTCGGTGCGGACCAGCGTGATCGCGTGGCTGAACGTGGTGTCGGCGCCGGTCAGCGCGATCAGCAGGACGAGCTCGGCGCCGGTCTGCGTTCGCGCGTCGGCGAGGCACGGGCCGATCAGGCAGCCGTCGGTCCACCGGGTCGACTTCGCGAGCTGCTGCTGCATCTCGCTCCAGCTGGCGAGCCGGTAGTGCTTGCCGTCGAGCCGGGTCGCGAGGTCGCGCTGGAACCCGGCCTTGACGTCGTCGGACACGCCCTCGATCCGCAGATCGAGCACGCCGATCACCGGGCGGTTGTCCGGAGCCTTGGTCGGCGCCGGCGGCCTGGCCTGCGCCACGCCTCCGACCAGCCACATCACCGCGGCCGCCAGGGCCGATCGCTTGGCGTTCACGCTTCGTCGATCTGGGTGATCAGCTGCTTCATCAGGCCGTCGATCATCAAGTTCCGATCGGTGCTCTGATACTTGCCGTCGCGCCAGCCGGTCTGGATCTCGTCGTAGCGCTTCGCGTGGTCGGCGATCGCGGTGCGATAGGTGCCGACCTTCTTGATGATGTCTTTCTGATTCTTGATGAAGTACGAGATCATCGAGGCGCCGGCGGCGACGCCGAGCACGAGGCCGAGCGGGCCACCGATCGCATAGCGCAGGCCGATCCGCAGCGCGAGCAAGAGGCCGGCGCCGAGCGCGACCTTCTTGGTGCCCGAGCCGTCGATGACGGAGTCCTTGGCGAGCGCGAGCGACGTCTGACCGGACGCGATGAGCAGCGCGATGAAGTTGCCCTTTCGCGTGACCCAGCTGCGATCGTAGTACTCGCGGATCGCTTGCTTCAGGAACGCGTCCCAGGCCGTGTAGATACCCGGGCCGCTCGCGATGGTTTCCTTCGAGGCCTCGGCCACACGCTCACCTTACCACTCGGATTTGACAGGGGTACCGCCGTCGCACAGATTCGAGGGCATGACATGCATGGCGCCGGGCACGCGGCAGGGGTCACGCAGCCGGATGATGACCCTGTTCGGGGTCGCCGCGCTCCTGGCGGCCGGCGGCGTGGCGCGCGCCGATCTGGCGTCGAGCCGCGACAAGCTGATCGCCGGCGACTACAAGACGGCGATCGCCGAGCTGGGCCGGATCACCGGCAAGGACCGCCCGGCCGCCCGCCTGCTGCTCGCCCGCGCCCAGGTCGCGACCGGTGACTACACCGGCGCCGAGGCGACCCTGACGCCGCTCGCGCCGGCCGCGGCCGCCGACCCGGTCGCGATCGAGGCCCACATCCTGCTCGACGACGTGCGCCAGCGCACCGGCCGCACCCGCGACGCGCGCGCCGACCTCGAGGCGCTGTGGAAGGCCCACCCGACCGACCGCGCGCTGCGCACCGCGCTCGGCGAGGTCCGCCACGCGCTGGGCGACGGCCTGGGCGCCAAGGCGCTGTTCGACGAGACCATCAAGGAGAGCGACGCCGGCTCGCTCAACCTCGACGATCCGATCCAGACCCACCAGCTGGCGATCGCCGCGCGCTACACCTCGCAGTTCCAGCTCGCCAACGACGCCTACCGCGAGACGCTCAAGCTGGTGCCGCAGCGGACCGACGCCGGCGTCGAGTGGGCCGACCTGTTCCTCGACAAGTACGCCGCGCCGCTCGCCGAGCAGACGCTCGAGGACGTGTTCAAGGTCAACCCCAACGACCCCGACGCGCACGCGGCGATGGCGGCGGTGATCGTCGAGACCCGCTACGACCTCGCGGCGGTGCGCCACCACCTCGACGCCGCGTTCGCGGTCAACCCGAAGCACGCCCGGGCGCTCAAGGTCCGGGCGTCGATCGAGATCGATCAGAACCAGTGGGCCACCGCGAACAAGACGCTCGACCAGGTGCTGGCGGCCGACCGGGACGACGTCGAGGCGATCGCGATGAAGGCGACGATCGCGTGGCTGCGCGACGACACCAAGGGCTACGACGCCGAGGTCGCGCGCGCGTTCGCGATCGATCCGGCCTACGCCGACCTGTACCACGTGGTCGCGCGCTCGGCGGTGCGCGAGCATCGCTACGTCGAGGCGATCGAGCTCGAGAAGCAGGCGATCAAGCTGCGGCCCGATTACTACGAGGCGATGGCCGGCGCGGGCCTGGGCTACCTGCGGCTCGGCATGGAGCGCGAGGGCGTCGACTGGCTCGACAAGTCGTGGCGCGGCGACCAGTACAACGTGCGGACGTTCAACACGCGCAAGCTGTTCAAGGAGACGATCCCCAAGGACTACACGTTCGGCACCAGCAAGGACTTCAAGATCCGCTACCACAACGACGAGAAGGCGGTGCTCGCGCGCTACCTCGAGCCGACGATGGAGCGCGCGTTCGCCGACATGGCCCGGCGCTACGGGTTCACGCCCAAGACGCCGGTCACGCTCGAGCTGTACGCCGACCGCAACGACTACGGCATCCGCACAGTCGGCCTGCCCGACATCGCCGCGCTCGGCGTGAGCTTCGGCCAGGTGATCACCGCGATGTCGCCCGCGACCGGCGACATCAACTGGGGCATGGTGCTGTGGCACGAGCTGGGCCACGTGTTCGCGATCCAGCTGTCGAGCTCGCGGGTCCCGCGCTGGTTCACCGAGGGGCTGAGCGAGTACGAGACGCTGATCGCGCGGCCCGACTGGCGGCGCGAGAACGACGCGGACCTGTACGGCGCGATCGCCAATAACGCGCTGCCGTCGATCGGCAACCTGAACTCGGAGTTCATGCAGCCGGACACCAATGCCGTGGTGGTCGCGTACTACCAGTCGGCGGTGACGATCGAGTACCTGGTGCAGACCTACGGGTTCCCCAAGATCGTCGAGGCGCTCAAGCTGTTCGGCAAGGGCCAGGAGTCGGCCGAGGTGCTGCAGGCGATCACCGGCAAGACGATCGCGCAGCTCGACGGCGATTTTCGCAAGTACCTCGACGTACGGCTCAAGGCGTACGCCGGGACGTTCAAGCTGCCGACCCGCGGGTTCGACGACGTCACCAAGCTCGAGATCGCCGCCGACGCCGCGCCGCGCGACGCGCGGGCCAAGGCCAACGTCGCGCTCGGCTACTACTACGGCGGCGACGCCGATCGCGCCGGGGTCGCGGCCAAGGCGGCGCTCGCGCTCGATGCCCGTCAGCCGATCGCGCGCTACATCCAGGCCGAGATCGCCTTGCACGACGGCGACGCCCCAAAGGCCAAGGCGCTGTTCCAGGGGCTGATCGCCGACGGCCACGACAGCTTCGATCTGCGGTCGCGGCTGGCGCAGCTCGCCCAGACCGACAACCAGCTCGACGAGGTCGAGACCCAGCTGTGCGCGGCCAAGAAGCTCGACCCCGAGCGCAGCTCGCCGTACCAGGAGCTGGCGCAGCTGTACGAGAAGACCAACCGGATGGCCAAGGCGCTGGTCGAGCTCGAGCACTTCGCGTTCCTCGAGCAGATGGACCTGGCGCCGCTCAAGCGGCTGGTCGTCGAGTACGGCAAGCTGAACCGCTGGGCCAAGGTCCGGACCTACGGCGAGATGGCGACGTACATCAACCCGGCGGATCCCGACATCCTCGCGGGGCTGGGCCGCGCGTACCTCGAGCTCGGCCAGCCGGGCAAGGCGCTGTTCACGTACGACACCATGCTGCTGACCACGCCGCCGCCGCGCCGGCCGGCGCTGGTCCACGTGGGCCGCAGCAAGGCGCTCCTCGCGATGGCGAAGCGGGCCGAGGCCAAGGCCGCGCTCGGCCAGGCGATCGCGACCGAGCCGGAGAACGCCGAGGTCCTCGAGCTCAAGGCGAAGCTGAAATAGCCGCTGGCTCGTGATACTTGGTCGCGCGATGACCAAGCAAGCCGTGCTCGTGATGTGGCTCGTGGCCGGATGTGCGACGGCCGACCGTGATCTTGGCGACGTCGGCGAGGTCGGGGACGTCGGCGATGTGCGCGACGCCACGGTGCAGACCGGGATGATCCCGCCGAGCGCGGTCGCGGACGCGATCGTCCGGCCCGACGCGCTGCCCAGCAAGTATCCGCTGTGGGTGCTGCAGATGAACCTGTGCAACAGCGGGATCGCCAGCTGCTACGACAACGGCAAGTCGGTCCCCGAGGCGGCGACCGTGATCAAGGGCTCGGCGCCCGACCTCGTCACGCTCAATGAGGTGTGCCAGCCCGACGTCGCGACGCTCGCGGCAACACTGTCGAGCGTGTACACCGGCAGCACGGTGGTCTGGGCGTTCAAGGCGGCGCAGAACCGGGGGACCGGCGCGCCGTACAAGTGCAAGAACGGCCAGGACTACGGCATCGGCGTGATCGCGCACATCCCGGCGCCGTACAACGGCTACCAGACGTTCAGCGGGATCTACGCCAGCCAGGACACCTCCTCGGCCGAGGAGCGCGCGTGGCTGTGCCTGTACGCGACCGGCAACTTCTACGCGTGCACCACGCACCTGGCGAGCACCAGCGGCACCGTCGCGCTCGCCCAGTGCAAAGACCTGATTAACACCCGGATCCCGGCGGTGCGCGCCGCCGGCGGCTACGCCCCGACGGTGCTCGGCGGCGACCTCAACCTCAAGTACAAGGGCTCGCCCGACGCCCAGAGCTGCGTGCCGGCCGGCTATTACCGCAAGGGCGATGGCGACGTTCAGCACATCATGGCGACGACCGACCTGGTGTTCAGCTCGAGCAAGACCATCCCGATGAGCCACACCGATCACGACGGCTGGTTCGTCGCGGTCACCGCCCCGTAAGGCCGGTCGGTTATTATTGAAAACCATTTTCAAATTTGAGAGGCTCGGCAGATGGCATCCGTATCCGGCCTGGCTTCCTTGATCTCGGTGTTCGCGGCGCTCGGGGTGGCGGCGTGTAGCGATGGTGATCACCACGATGGCCCCGACGCGGGCCTGCCCGATGCGGGCGGGTGCGATCCGACGAGCGTGCTGCCGAGCGGTTACACGCCGGTGCCGACG
>DASWOO010001097.1:0-1567 GCA_036404335.1 Kofleriaceae bacterium | reverse complement strand
CGGCGCCGTGGCTGTCGCGCTCGATGATCACGTTCTCGGGCTTGAAGTCGCGGTGGATCAGGCCCTGCTCGTGCGCGTGGAACAGACCCTCGAGCAGCTGGCGCACCAGCAGGATGATCCGCGCCGGCGGCATCGGCGCCTCGACGAGCAGCTGCGCGAGGTCCGGGCCCTCTGCGAAGTCCATCACCATGTAGCGCAGGCCATCGACCTCGCCGACATCGACCACGCCGATCACGTTGGCGTGGCGCAGCCGGCCCGCGAGCTCGGCCTCGCGCTCGAACCGCTGCGCGACCTTGGTGTCCTGCAGGAGCCGCGAGTGCAGCACCTTGACCGCGAACGGCCGGCCGACCTTGACGTGGCGCGCCTTGTAGACGACGCCCATCGCGCCCTCGCCGAGCCGGTGCAGGACCTGGTAGCGATCGGCCAGGGTCTGGCCGACCAACCGATCCGCGGGCACCTGCTCGGCCGTGGTCACTAGAACGTCCCGATCGCAGTCAGCGCGACGCCGTTGGCCGTCGGCTCGACGATGAGGTGGGATGACTCGGCCGACGTCGCAAACAGCACGGCGGTCGCGACCGCGCCGCCGATCGCGACCAGCCAGCCGGCGTCGGCGATCAGGTCGGTGGTCCGGATCGAGCTCTTGCGGCCGTCGGAGCACGCCATGTCGGCCGCGGCCTGGCGCTCGCAGTCCTTGTACTTGCTCCGCGCGCTCAGCCCGACGAAGACGCCGACCGCGACGCCGGCGATCGTGGCGCCGCCGGTGATGTAGCTCGGCACGGTGAAGTGGCGCGGGATCGCCGGCGACATCCGGCCGATGCTCTGCTTGGGCTTGGGCCGGACCGGCGCGTCGGGCAGGAGCTGCGGCGCGGCGGCGACGAACCGCTGCTTGGCGCTGGCGATCGCGGCGATGTCGATCGCCGGGCGCGGCGAGCTCTGGTGCGTGGTCGCGTCGACCCACGTGCTGTCGACCTGGATCGCGCCGCCGCTGCCGGTGTCGATCATGACGACGAACAGCAGCTGCTGGGCGCCGAGCCGCTTGGCGACGTCGTTGATGCACGCCTGGTTGGCGACGCAGTCGGCGGGCAGGCCCGCGGGCGGCAGCAGGCGGCGCACGTCGAGGCCGCCGACGGTGTCGATGTCGAGCTCCGCGCGCAGCGCCTCGGCGAGGTCCTGCGACAGCGCATCGACCCGGGCCGCGTCGAGGTTGACCGAGATGCTCGGCACCACCGCGACCTTGAGCCGGCTCGGGTTGGCCGCCGCAAGACGTGGCACCACGCAGGTGAACAGCGCGATCAACAGCGGGAGCCAGCGGCGGTGCATCATGGCCATGGTAGGACGGTTATCGTCGGGCGTCGCCAGGGTAGCACTGGCGAGGGGTGAGAAGCACGTTAGACATCGACGCTGCGCTCACTCTCCGCGCAGCGCCTTGGGCGTCGATTTCTTGTCGCCGTCGAACAGTCGCTGGCGCGTGCCGGCGCGGTTGTATTGCAGTGCATAGACCACACCGGCGACTGCTGAGAGTGGCAGTGCGACCATCAGCACCGGCATGAGCAGGAACGCGGGCAGG
>DASWOO010001096.1:0-3120 GCA_036404335.1 Kofleriaceae bacterium | reverse complement strand
CGCGACGACCCAGCTCGCGCTCGACGTGCTGGACGGCCGGTTCGCGCGCGGGCTGTGCGTGGTGCGGCCGCCGGGCCACCACGCGACCCGCGATCGCGCGATGGGGTTCTGCCTGCTGAACAACGTCGCGGCGGCGGCTGCGGCGGCGCGCGCGGCGGGCGCGGCGCGCGTGGCGATCCTCGACTGGGACGTGCACCACGGCAACGGCACGCAGGACATCTTCTGGGCGGATCCCGACGTGCTGTACCTGTCGGTGCACCAGTTCCCGTTCTATCCCGGCACCGGCGCGCCGACCGAGGTCGGCGCGGAGGGCGCGATCGGCGCGACGGTCAACGTCGGGCTGCCGAGCGGCTGCGGCGACGTCGAGTACACCGCCGCGTTCGATCACGTGTTCCTGCCCAAGCTCGCGCAGTACAAGCCCGACCTCTTGCTGATCAGCGCCGGGTTCGACGCGTTCCAGCACGATCCGCTCGCCGGGATGAAGGTCACTCACGCCGGGTTCGCGGCGATGGCGCGCCGGCTGCGCGGCGCGGCGGATCGCTGGGCCGGCGGCCGGGTGATGGCGGTGCTCGAGGGCGGCTACGACCTGGACGGGCTCAGCGGCGGCATGGCGGCGGTGCTCAACGAGCTGACCGGGCCGGCGGCGGATCTGCCGGCGATCGAGCCGCTGCCGTCGCACATGGTGGCGCGCGCGGCGATCGAGGGCACCCGGGCGGCGCACCGCGCGGGCGGGGCGGCGATCCCGGAAGCGGCGTCGGCGCGTTAGATCCGCGCGATGGATACGCTAGATTGTCCGGCGTGAAGCGCCGCGCCCTGCTGATCGCCTGCCTGATCGCGGGCTGTGGCGACAAGCGCGCCGAGCACAAGCCGCCGCCGCACGACGCGCGGCAGACCCAGCGGGTGATCGAGCCGTCGAACGAGCGGGTCGGGCCGCTGCCGCCCTACCTGATCCGCGCCGATGGCATCGGCCCGTACCGGCTCAACGAGAAGCTGTCGGACCTGCTCGAGCAGCTGGCGTCGGGGCCGCGGATCGCGCTGTTCGAGATCACCGGCGTGGTCCACCGCAACGTGATCCGCGCCGAGGACGACCTGATCCTGGTCGGCGGCGAGCAGGCGTCGACCGCGTCGTTCGTCGCCGTGGTCGGCGGCGCCGAGATCGCGCGCACCGAGTCGGGGATCCACGTGGGCTCGACCCGCGACGAGCTGGTCGCCGCGCTCGGCCCGCCGGTCGACGACGCCGAGCACGCGCGCGATCCGCGGCTGGTCGTGCCGCGCGGGCTCGCCAGCGCGCGGGTCGTGATCCACGACGACAAGGTCGCCGCGATCGTGGTGACCACGGCGAGCGGCGCGGCGAGCCAGGCCCTGCCGGGCCGCGCCGACTGCGATCGGCCGGCGATCGGCCACGGGCTGGGCGCTTGCTTGACCGCGGCCGGCGAGGTGCTGGAGGTCGAGGGCGACGAGATCCAGGTCAAGTCGGCCAGCGGCGAGCGCACGATCGCGACCCTGCCCAAGTTCGCCGGGCTGGTGTTCGCGGCGCCGCTGCGCGGGGCCGACGGCCGCGACGAGATCGTGGTGATCACCCGCACGGACGACGGCCAGCTGCGCAGCTGGTGGCTGACCGCGCTGCGGTTCGAGGGCACGCGGATCGTGCGCAGCGTCGAGACCACGCCGCTGTATCAGCTGTCGACCGCCAACGCGCGGTGGATCGGCGCCGACCTCCACGACATCGAGCTCTACCTGGAGCTGACCGGCCGCGCCGATGGCATCGACGTCGGCGGGCTGTTGACCACGCCGGGCGCGTCGAAGGCGGCCAAGATCCGCGACGTCGTCGTGATCTCGCCGGTGCAGGTCGCCCGGCACAAGGGCAAGGCGAGCGGGCCCGAGGCCAGCGACGCGGGCGTGTCAGGATCGCCCGCCCTGCCGAGCAGCGGAGGGGCGCGGATCCCCCCCGACGCGGCGACGGGCGCCGATGCTGGCACGGAATCCGATTCCAACAAGCCCTGACACCGGCTCCTCGTCGGCCATGGCGCGGCCAGGCGCTTTGCCAGGCGCGCGTTTTCCGGCACAATTACGCCTCGTGTCGCGCCGCGCCAGCCGCAGATGTCACGGCCTCGGGAGCGAGGCGTGAAGTTCCTTTGCGATCGCTGCAAGACCCGGTACTCGATCGGCGACGAGCGGGTGCGCGGCAAGATCTTGAAGATCCGCTGCAAGCACTGCTCGAACGTGATCACGGTGCGCGAGGGGATGCAGGTCGACGACGGCTCGGTCGTCGCCGCGCTGCCGGGGATGCCCAGGACCAAGACCTCGACGATCGCGCCCGAGGCGCTCGACGAGCGCAACGCGTCGTCGGGGCTGCTCAACGTCGCCTCGCTGAGCCCGGCCCCCGGCATCACCGCGGCCAAGCGCTCGGCGGTCGCGGCCGACACCGCGCTGAGCGGGGCGATGGCGTCGGCCAGCGCGCCGGCGGCGCTCAAGCCACCGCCGGCGCTCGAAGAGGAGTGGTACGTCTCGATCGACGGCGACCAGTCGGGGCCGTTCTCGCTCGCCGAGGCGCAGCGCTGGGTCGCGGCGCGGCCGTTCGAGGCGGATCTGCACTGCTGGAGCGAGGGCTTCGACGACTGGCTCCCGGTCGACAAGGTCAGCCACTTCCGCGGCCTGCGCAAGAAGCCGGCGCCGCCCCCCGCGCCGCCGGTCATGCACGCGATGCCGCGGACGATCACGCCGCGGCCGCCGGTGTCGTCGGCGGGGCCCGCGACCCGGCCGCTGCGCCCGGCGGCGTCCTCGGCGGGGCCGGCGACCACGCCGCTGCGGCCGGCGGCGGCGCACGAGCTGCCGCAGCCGGGGCGGCCGGCGGCGGCGACGCCCGCGAGCGAGCAGCCGGGGCAGGCGCGGGCGGCCGCGGCCGCGCACGAGCTGCCGCAGCCGGGGCGGCCGGCGGCGGCGACGCCCGCGAGCGAGCAGCCGGGGCGCCACGCGGCGGCCACGCCCGCGAGCGAGCAGCCGGGGCGCCACGCGGGCCCGTTTGCCGCGGCAGCCACGAGCGAGCTACCGCAGCCGGCGCGCCACGCCAGCCCGTTCGCCGCCGCACCGCCGGGCGCCAGCGGCGCCGCGCGCTCGCCG
>DASWOO010001095.1:0-1604 GCA_036404335.1 Kofleriaceae bacterium | reverse complement strand
GCGCCGGCTCGGGCACCCCAGCGATCCGCGCCGCGCCGCGCTCGACCGCGCTACACCGTGACGATCTCGATGCGCGCCATGCCGAGCCGGACCTCGCGGGTCGGCCGGCGGCGCTCGATGATGCTCGCGGCGTCGACGATGCCGGCCTCGGCCAGCTGCTTGCGGCAGCGGAACACCGCGACGTTCAGGTGGGTCTCGTCGATCGCCAGCTTCGACGCCAGCTCGTCCTGGTAGACCCAGCCCTCGGCCGACTCCGGCAGCGGCTCGGCCGCCGGCCGCCCGCGGTCCTCGAGCCGGCTGCGCGCCAGGCAGAGCAGCACGACGTGGTGCGCGCGCGCGCCGAGGTCGAGGACCTGGCGGCCGTCGCGCATCGACAGCGCGATGTACTCCTCGTCGCGGCTGACCTCGAACCGCGCGGTCATCGTGCCGAGCGTCAGGATCGGCGCGAGGCTGTCCCAGGTCTGCGACGTCAGGTCGGGGACGCGCAGGGTGTAGTCGGCGCCGGCGACGTGGACCGTGGCGCCGTCCTTGATCCGCGACGCGTCGCCGTTCTGCTCGGCGATCCAGTCGCCGGCCGCGTTGCGATACACCACCATCTCCGGGTTGTCCTCGCTGGGCAGCGCGAGCAGGCCGCTGCGCGCGCCGAGCTGCTGGTCGCCGGCCGACGGCAGGGCGACGACCGACGGCGGCGCGTCGTCGACCAGCTGCCACGCGTTGTCGGGCTGGCCAAACGCGATCATCGCGCCGCGCGCCAGCGCGACCCGCTCGCCCGCGGGCAGGCGGCGGCCGTCGAGGTACGTGCCGTTGCGGCTGCCGAGATCGTGGAGCTCCCACGCCCGGCCGCCCCAGCGGATCACGGCGTGCTCGTTGGACACCGTCGGCTCGGACATCCGCAGATCGGACAGCCGCGACCGGCCGACCATGTGCGGCGACAGCAGCAGCGATCGGGGCCCGGCAGGTTGCTTGACGAGGAAGGCCATGTTCAACGATTCCGCGCGCCGGCGGCGCAGCGCCAATCGTACACGAGCTGTGGCGCTACTTGACGGGCTTGGCGGCGCGCGCGCGCTGGCTGCGCTCCCGCTCGGTATTCAGGTAGGCCAGGCACGGCTTGATCGAGCGGTCGACCTCGACGTTGGCAGCGTAGTATTCGGGCGCGCGGTTGTAGATCTCGCTCGCCGCCACCGCCGCCGCGCGGCAGTTGTTGGCGCGGACGTAGGCGACGACCTGCTCGTGCTGCTTCTGCGCCCAGCCAACGGCGCTGCCGGCCGGCGCCGGCGCCGGCTCCTGGACGCGCAGCTTGTTCGCGCTGTAGGCCGGCGCCGGCTCGGGCGCGGCGGACCCGGGCGCCGGCGCCTGGGCGACGATGTCGGCTTCGGGCGCGGCCAGCTTGCTCGCCTCGGCCGGGGGCGGCGGGGGCGCCGCGGCCGAGGGCGAGGGCGACGCCGCGGCCATGCCGATCGCCGCGCCGCCCGGCGCCGCGCCGCCCGGCGCCGCGCCGCCCGGCACCGCGCCGCCGGACGCTTCCTTGCGATCGGCGAAGCCGTCGCGGTCCGCCTTGGCAAGCTTGCGCTCGTCGGCGGCGGGCAGGTCCTTGGGCACCAGCC
>DASWOO010001094.1:0-2238 GCA_036404335.1 Kofleriaceae bacterium | reverse complement strand
CGGGCGGCGGTGACTCGTCCTTCTCGAGGACGACGACGACGCGCTCCTCGAGCCCGCCGGAGAACACGATCGGCCGGTTGACCGAGACGTAGCCGGGCTTCTCGAACAGCACCTGGTAGCTGCTGCGCGGATCGAGCGGCGACTTGGCCGGCGCCGGCCCGAGCGGCTGGCGCTTGCCGTCGATGATCAGCGAGACCTGCGCGCCCGGCGGCGTGCTCTCGAACGTGCCGGTGATGCCGTTGATCGGCTGCAGCACGATCTCGACCTTGGGCGCCTTGCCCTGCTCGACGCCGATCTGCTGGTTCTGGCTCATGAAGCCGGGCGGCGGGTCGATCTGCACGGTGTGCGGCCCGGGCGAGATGCCGCGGATCCGCGACGGCAGCCGGTCGGTGCGCAGCTCGCCGTCGAGCCGCCACTGGGCGACGCCGGCCGGCGAGACATACAGGTCGAAGCCGGTGCTGGGATCGGCGGCGGCGGCGGCCGGCAGCGGCATCGCCACCGGCGGCTTGTCGCCCGCGACCGGCGCGGGCGCGGCCGGCTTCTTCGGCCCGGACAGCAGGATCGCGAAGATGATCGAGATCGTCGCGATCGCCGCGCTGCCGATCACCAGCACCAGGATGCTGCGCCGCCGGTCGGCGACCCGGCGCTCGGCGATCCGCGCGCCGAACTCGGTCACCGGGTGGTGGAGCGGCTCCGAGCTCGGCTCGGACACGACCTCCTGCGGCACCGCGACCAGCCGCTGCGGCGCCGAGATCTCGCGATTGACCGGCGGCACCGACTCGCCGCGCCGGCGGTTGGGCCGCGAGTCGCCGCTCAGGCCATCGCCGCCGATCACCGCCTGCGGGATCGCGTGCGCACCGGAGACGTGCTGCGCCACGTGCGGCGCCAGGTGCGGCCCGGATACCGGCGGCGCCGCGTGCGGCCCCGACGCGCCCGGGTGGTTGAGCATGCCGACGGCGCCTCGCAGGGTCGCCTGGCCCATCGTCGGCGACGCCGCGAGATCGGCGCTGTTCCACGACGGGACCTCGCCGGTCTGCGGCAGCAGGTGCTCCGGCGGCCCCGGCTCGGGCGGCGGCGCGAGCACGCTCGCCGGCGGCGACGACACCGGGGGCGCCTGCAGCGGCAGGTTCGCGCGCTGCGACTTGTTGTGGCGATCGTTGTCCTCGTCGAACACCCGGGTCTCGAGGTCATCGTCGTCCCACGACGACGGCCCCGGCCGGTGCGGCCGCGCCGCGACCCGCGACGAGCCGACCACCGGCAGCGCGGCCGGCGGCGTCGCGGTCGGCGACGACACCGGCGCGGACGCCGAGATCGCCACCGGCGCGATCGGCACCGCCGAGCGGCCCAGCGTCGGCGGCGGCGGCGGCTTGACCACCGGCGGCGGCACCGTGGGGCTCGGCTTGCGGGTCGCCGACGACTTCTGGATCGACGAGCGCTGGGTGATCACCGGCGAGTCGGCCCCGCCCGGCCCCGGCGGCTTGAGCTCGCGGAAGCTCTCGAGCTTGGCCAGCTCCTCCTCGATCTCCTGGACGAAGGTCTTCTTCATCCAGCCGGCGAGGTCCTTGCGCGAGTAGAACTCGCCCGCGGTGTAGACAAAGGCCTGCAGCTCGTCGTGCAGGTCGATCGCGTTCTGGTAGCGGTCCTCGACGTCCTTGGCCAGCGCCTTGAGCACGATGCGCTCGAGCTCGTCGGGGATCTTGCGGTTGTAGGTCGACGGCGGCAGGATCTCGACGTTGCGCACCTTCTCGAGCGTCGAGAAGTCGCTCTCGCCGACGAACAGCCGCTCGCCGGTCAGCAGCTCGTAGAGCACGATGCCGCACGAGAACACGTCGCTGCGGCGATCGACCGGCAGGCCGCGGACCTGCTCGGGCGACATGTAGCCGAACTTGCCCTTGAGGATGCCGGCCTGGGTCGGCGTGCCGTTGCTGGCGGCCTTGGCGACGCCGAAGTCGATCAGCTTCACCTCGCCCTCGAACGACACCAGGATGTTCTGCGGGCTGACGTCGCGATGGACCAGCTGGAGCGGCCGGCCCTGGTCGCGCTTGTTGTGCGCGTAGTCGAGGCCCTCGCATACCTTCATCGCCAGGAAGCACGCCTGGGCGACCGCCATGGTGTCGCCGAGCTGGCGGCACCGGTCGAAGATGCCGCGCAGGTCGCGGCCGTGGACGTGCTCGAGCGCGATGTAGTACGCGCCCTCGACCACGCCGAGGTCGAAGATCTGCGCGATGTTCGCGTGGG
>DASWOO010001093.1:0-6603 GCA_036404335.1 Kofleriaceae bacterium | reverse complement strand
TCGCCCGTGAGCGGCGAGGGCCCGCGTGTTAGCTTCGCGGGCGTGGACGACGCCTCGGACGCCCGGCTCGGGCGCTACGTGCTCGGCGAACAGATCGGCGCCGGCGGCATGGCGCGGGTCCACCTCGGCCGGCTGGCGTCGGACGCCATGATCCGCACGGTCGCGATCAAGCGGCTGGCGCCCGGGCTGATCGATCCGCGGTACCGCACGATGCTGGGCGACGAGGCGCGGGTCGCGGCGCGGATCCGCCACCCCAACGTGGTGCAGATGCTCGAGGTCGTGACCGCCGGCGACGAGCTGCTGCTGGTCATGGAGTACATCGACGGTGTGTCGCTCGCGCACCTGCTGCGCGCGGCCGGGGGGCGGGGCGTGCCGGCCGAGATCGTCGCGGCGGTGATCTGCCAGGTGCTCGAGGGCCTGCACGCCGCGCACGAGGCGAGCGACGGCAGCGGCGCGCCGCTGGCGATCGTGCACCGCGACGTCAGCCCGGACAACGTCCTGGTCGGCGCCGACGGCTTCGCGCGGGTGCTCGACTTCGGCGTGGCCAAGGCGCGCAGCCGGATCGAGCAGACCCGCGACGGCGCGATCAAGGGCAAGCTCGCGTACATGGCGCCGGAGCAGATGTCGGGGCGCGCGACCCGGCAGAGCGACGTGTTCTCGGCGGCGGTGGTCGCGTGGGAGTGCCTGGCCGGGCGGCGGCTGTTCGAGGGCGACGACCTGGGCGAGCTGGTCGGCAAGGTGCTCGGCATGGCGATCGAGCCGCCGGCCGGCGACGCCCGGCTGAGCGAGATCGTGATGCGCGGCCTCGCGCGCGAGGCCCGGCAGCGCTGGGCCACGGCGCGGGACATGGCGGACGCGATCCGACAGGCGGTGACGCTCGCGACGCCGGTGGCGATCGGCGCGTGGGTCGAGGCGATGGCGGCGGCGGCGCTGGCCGAGCAGCGCGCGCGGGTCCGGCGGGTCGAGGCGCTGCAGCTCGACGCCGGCGAGGTCGCGGTGCCGGGCGAGCCGATGGGTGAGCCGATGCTGTCCGGATCGCGGACGGTGGTGATCATGCGCGATCCGACGGCGGTGAGCGCGGTGGGCACGAGCGTGCGGCCGCGGCGCCGGGCGGCTGCGGCGATCGCGGCGGCGGGGATGGCGGTGGTCGTCGGCGGCTGGCTCGCGTGGCCGGACGCGGCGGCGCCGGTGCCAGCGTCGGGGCCCGTGGGGTCGCCGGTGCCGGGGCCGGTGCCGGGGCCGGTGCCGGGGCCGGTGATCGAGCCGCGGCCGGTACCGGTGCCGGTGCCCGTGGTGGTGGCGCCAGCGGCGGAGCCGCGCGCCAAGATCGCCGCGCCGGCGCCGGCCGCCGTGCCCGCGCATGCCGCGACCGCGCGCGCGACGGGCCATCGCAGCGCGGGCCGCGCCAAGGAGGCGAGCTGCGATCCGCCGTACCGGCTGGGCTCGCTCGGCGAGAAGATCTGGCGCAAGGAGTGCCTGTGATCCGCCTGGCGCTCGTGGCCGCGTGGCTGGCGCCGGCGCTCGCGCACGCCGACGCGACCGATCGCTGCATCGCCGAATCGGAGCAGGGCCAGCGCCTGGTGCTGCAGCGCAAGTTCGTCGAGGCCGAGCCGCACCTGGTCGCGTGCGGCCGCGCCGGCTGCCCGGTGGCGGTCGGCCGCGACTGCATCGAGCGGCTGAAGCAGGCCGAGGCCAGCGCGGCGTCGGTCGTGCTGGCGGCCCGGCGCGGCGACGGCGACGCGCCCGGCGCGCGCGTGGCGATCGATGATCGCGCGGCCGAGCCGGTGTCGGGCGACGCGGTGTGGATCGATCCGGGGCCGCATCGCTTCCGGTTCGAGGCCGGCGGCGCGCGCGTCGTGCGCGACGTGACGGTCGAGGAGGGCGCCCGACTGGTCCGGATCGCGGTGAGCTTCGACGCGCCCGACGCCGCGCCGCCGTCCCGGCGCCCGCTGGCGGTCACGCTCGGCGCGGTCGGGCTGGCCGGCGTCGCGGGCGGCCTGGTGTTCGGCCTCGTCGCCAGCGCGCGGCAGTCGCACGAGCAGGCGGCGTGCCCGTCGGCGACCGACTGCCCCGATCGCGCCGCCGCGCAGCGCGACTACGACTCGGCGCGCCACTTCGCCACCGCGTCGACCCTGGCGCTGCTCGCCGGCGGCGCGCTGATCGCCACCGGCGCGGTGCTGTGGCTGACCTCGCCGCCGCGCCGGCCGGGCCTCGCGCTCGCGCCCGGCGTGGGCGGCCTGATCGTCCGCGGGGCGTTCTGATGCGGCTCGCGCTGCTCGCCTTGCTCGGGCCGCTCGCCGCGTGCGACGCGGTGCTCGGCCTCGAGGCGCCGCCGGCGGATCCGGATGCCGATGTCGGACCGGCCGCGCACCCGCCGTACTTCGTGTTCCGCGACGACTTCGAGACCGGCTATCTGCGCAAGTGGACCAAGGCCTCGCGCGCGGCCCAGCCGGGCACGCTCGACGTGATCACCGGCGGCGCCACCGGCGACGTTCACGCCGGAGCACACGCGCTGCGCGCGACCAGCGAGGCCGGCGATGTCGGCTTCCAGTACGAGCTGCTCGCCTGGCCCCAGGCCTCGCCCAAGGCCGATCCGCTGACCTCCGGCACGATCGCCGTGCGCGCGTGGATCCGGGCCCACCAGCTCGATCGCGACACCCGCGAGCTGTCGATCGCCGAGCACGACACCTCGCCGACCGCCTACGCCAGCGCCGGGTTCGGCGCGACCGACCCCGGGCCCGGCTACCACTGGGGCTTCATCCTGTCGGACCCGAACACCGTCAACGACACCCAGGCCTCGGCGAGCGACGTCGCCGACGCGCTCGGCGGCTGGCACTGCGTCGAGTACATCGTCAACGTCGCTCCCGCGGGCCACCTCGCGATCTTCATGGACGACCAGGCGGTGCCGCTGATCGAGGGCGACGCCGACACCACGGTCCACACCGGCTGGGACAGCGTCACGATCGGCCTGGGCTACGCCTCGGGCAGCTCCGCCTCGGACGTCGTGATCGACGACGTCGCGATCGCGCTGTACACCGAGCTCGATCGCGGCCGGCACCTGGGCTGTCATGATCGGTAGCCCGCCGTCGACCGACGTCCTGCCGCGGCTGCCGTCGCTGCAGTTCGCCGATGCGGTCGTCCGCGTCGTGGGCGGGCCGGACACCGGCCGCGAGCTGCGGCTCGAGCCGGGCGCGACCCGGGTCGGCACCGCGCCGGGCTGCGAGCTGCGGCTGACCGACGCCGCGGTGTCGCGGCTGCACTGCGAGCTGCGGGTCGAGCGCGACGGCGTGCGCATCGTCGACTCGGGCAGCACCAACCGCACGGTCGTCAACGGGCTGGAGGTCGTCGAGGCCCGGCTGCCGATCGGCGCGCGGATCGAGCTGGGCAACACCGCGCTCACCGTCGACATCGGCGGCGAGCCGCTCGAGATCCCGCTCGCGCCGCGCGATCACTTCGGCCGCGTGGTCGGCGCCAGCCCGGCGATGCGCCGCGTGTTCCAGCTGATGGCCTCGGTCGCGCCGACCCCGGCGACCGTGCTGTTTCTGGGCGAGACCGGCACCGGCAAGGAGATCGCGGCGCACGCGGTGCACGAGGCGTCGGGCCGCGCGGCCGGGCCGTTCGTCGCGGTCGACTGCGGCGCGATCGCCGAGCACCTGATCGAGTCGGAGCTGTTCGGCCACGTCCGCGGCGCATTCACCGGCGCGACCGGCAACCGCAGCGGGCTGTTCGAGGCCGCGGCCGGCGGCACGGTGTTCCTCGACGAGATCGGCGAGCTACCGCTCGCGCTCCAGCCCAAGCTCCTGCGCGTGCTCGAGGAGCGCGAGGTCCGGCCGGTCGGCAGCGCCGCGCCGCGGCCGATCGACGTGCGGGTGATCGCCGCGACCCACCGGCCGCTCGCGCGCGCGGTCAACGACGGCAGCTTCCGCGAAGATCTGTATTACCGGCTCGCGGTGTTCGAGATCGTGCTGCCGCCGCTGCGCGAGCGCCGCGACGACATCGTGGTCCTCGCCAACCACTTCTACGCCGCCGCGACCGGCCGCGGCGAGCCGCTGCCGCCCGAGGTCACGCTGTCCCTGATGAGCCGCAGCTGGCCGGGCAACGTCCGCGAGCTGCGCAACTTCGTCGAGCGCAGCGCGATCCTCGGCTGGGGCGCGCGCGGCGCGGCGCCGGCGCCATCGTCGTCGGCCGAGCTCGACGCGTTCGCCTCGGCCGATCTGCCGCTCAAGGACGCGCGCGAGCGCTGCCTCGGCGAGTTCGAGCTGCGCTACGTCATGGCGCTGTTGCGGCGGACCGGCGGCAACGTCACGCGCGCCGCCGAGCTCGCGGGCGTGAGCCGCCGCTACCTGCACCGGTTGATCACCGAGCGCGGCGTCGACCGCAAGCTCGACCGCGGCCCGCTGCGCTAGACTCCGGCGCCTATGCCAAGCAGCTCTGTAGAGCTCTCCACGGCCGACGGGCCGATGCGCACCGAGATCGTCGCGCCCGATGGCGCCGGCCCGTGGCCCGGGGTGATCCTGTGCTTCGACGCCGGCGGCCCGCGCCCGGCGATGACCGCGATCGCCGAGCGGATCTCGCGCAGCGGCTACCTGGTCGCGATCCCCGACCTGTACCACCGGGTCGGGCGGATCGTCGATCTGCTGCCCGAGGGCGTGCCGAAGGACGAGCCGGCGAGGATCATCCCCATGCTGGCCGACAGC
This sequence comes from Kofleriaceae bacterium, assembly GCA_036404335.1. Lineage (GTDB taxonomy): Bacteria > Myxococcota_A > Polyangia > Haliangiales > Haliangiaceae > JABFXX01. The sequence continues at coordinate 1,906 of DASWOO010001093.1, read as the reverse complement.
GCGATCATGAAGCAGTTCATGACGACCTTCTACGCGTCGGCGACCGACTACGATCACATCCAGACCGACCTCGGCGCCGTGCTCGATCACTTCGACCAGCGGCCGGACGTCCAGGGCGGCGTCGGCACCACCGGCTACTGCATGGGCGGCAACATCTCGGTGCGCGCGGCGACGATCTTCGGCGACCGGATCGCGGCGACCGCGGCGTTCCACGCCGGCGGGATCGCGGTGCCGCAGCCGGACAGCCCGCACCTGCGGGTCCGCGCAATCAGGTCGCGGGTCTACGTCGCGGGCGCGATCGAGGACCGCTGGTTCACCGACGACATGAAGCAGCAGCTGGAGACCGCGCTGACCGAGGCCGGCGTCGATCACACGGTCGAGACCTACCCGGCGCGCCACGGCTTCGCGGTGTCCGACAACCCGACCTACGACGCCGAGTCGGCGGAGCGCCACTTCCAGGCGCTCGTCCGGCTCTACACGATCCTGGCGTAGGCCCGGGCCGCGGCGGCGCGCGTGCTAGAACCGGCCATGGCCGACGCGCAGCCCCCGACGCTGGGATTCACGGACGACGGCCACGGCGTGCCGGTGATCTGCTTGCACAGCGGCGGCCTGTCATCGCGCCAGTGGCGGCGACTCGCGGCGCTGCTCGCGCCCGACCATCGCGTGATCCTGCCCGACCTGATCGGCTACGGCGCGAGCGGCGCGTGGCCGGCCGGCGCGCCGTTCCACTTCCAGCGCGACGTCGACGCGCTGGTCGCGCTGGTCCGCACGCTCGATCAGCCGCCGCACCTCGTCGGCCACTCGTACGGCGGGTTCCTCGCCATGCACGTCGCGCTCGCCGCCGAGGTCCGCTCGCTCGCGCTGTACGAGCCGGTCACGTTCAGCGTGCTCGACCCCGCGCGCGACGCCGACGTCCTGGCGATCGACGTCCGCCAGACCTGGGAGCCCGACGCCACCGGCGGCGACGAGGCCTGGTTCGAGAGCTTCGTCGACTGGTGGAACGGCCCAGGCGCCTGGCGCGCCATGCCCGCGGAGACCGCGGCGGCGTTCCGCGCCGTCGGCTGGAAGCTGTTCGAGGAGGTCCGGACGCTGACCGCCGACGCGACCGGCGCGGCCGGCTTCGCCCGGGTCACCGCCCCGGCGCTGATCCTGGGCGGCGGGCGCAGCCCGGCCACCGAGCGCCGCACCATCGAGCGCCTCGCCGCCGCCTTGCCCGCCGGCGAGCTGCACATCTTCGACGGCCTCGGCCACATGGGCCCGATCACGCATCACGCCGCGGTCAACGCCGCGATCGCCGCGTTCATTGCCGCGCACTGACGCGCACCGGTTACGCCAGGCCGGTCATCCGGCGGGCGAGGGCGATCACGCTCGCCGGGTCGGTGCCCGCGGCCTCGACCCCGAGCTCACCGGCGAGGTCCGCGGCCCAGCGTAGCGCGTGGCCGCCGACGAAGATCGGCCGGTCGGTCGCCGCGCGGACCCGGGCGACCGCGAGGCGCAGCGCCGGCACGTTGAAGCTCATCGTCACCGACAGGCCGATCAGATCCGGCCGCTCGTGCTCGATCAGCTCGACCAGATCGTCGTGCGGCACGTCGGCGCCGAGGTAGCGCACGTCGAAGCCCTCGAGCTCGAGGAAGTCGGCGACCATCCGCGCGGGCAGGTCGTGCTGCTCGCCGGCGACGCACGCCAGGACCAGCTTCTTGCCCAGCGGCTTGCCCGGCACCGCGCGCTCGAACAGCGCGGCGAGGCTGAGCTGCGCGATCGCGCTCGCCATGTGCTCCTGCGCGATCGTGACGTGATTCTGCTGCCACAGCCGGCCGATCTCGGTCTGCGCAGCCTGGATCACCTCGGCCTGGATCTCGAGCACGCCCGCGCCGCTGCCGAGCCCGTCCTCGACGACCAGCCTCAC
>DASWOO010001092.1:0-2362 GCA_036404335.1 Kofleriaceae bacterium | reverse complement strand
TGCTCGCGGTCGCGATCAACATCCATGCGTACGTGCGGCTCACAGCACACCTCGCAGTCCGATCGACGGGATGATCGGGATCGACTTAAACGCGGCCCGCTGGCTGTAGTCGTAGCTGTAGAAGTATCCAGCGACCGACTCGTTGAGATAGACGTTCTGCACGTCGAGGAACGCGGTCATCTCGACCGCGCCCCAGTGCCACGAGTAGTCGACGCGGACGTCGAGCTGGTTATGCATCGGCGCACGTTCCGAGTTCACCATGGCATACAGCGGGATGTACAGGTTGCGGTCGGAGTCGTACACCGAGCCCGTCGGCGGGGTCGACGGCAGGCCGGAGTACAGCTGGAACCGGCCGCCGAGCTGCCAGCGGCCGCTCTTCCAGCTGACCGCGGCGTTGAGGCTGTGGGGCTGATCGAAGTCGAACAGCCGCTCGGGGTCGCCCGGCTGATCGACGCGCGTCGAGTGCGAGTACGAGTAGCTCAGCCAGCCGAACCACGGCCCCTGGCGGTAGGTCGCGAGTAGCTCGGCGCCGACCGTCTTGCCGCGGCCGTTGTTGCCCAGCGTGCCGTCCGCTTCGCGCGTGATCAGGTGGGACCGGTCCGTGTAATAGCCGGAGGTCTGGACCCGGATGCCCTCGCGCGGCTCCCACTGCAGGCCGCCGATCAGCTGCGTCGAGTGCTCGGCCCCGATGTTGGTGTACAGGGACTCGGTCTGGTACTCGGGCGGCCGGACGTACGCGCCGGCCGACAGCCGCGCGGTGAGCGAGGCCGGCAGCTTGACCTGGACCTCGCCGCGCGGCTCGAGGTCGAATTCGTTGACCCGGGCGAAGCCGTCGGCCCGCATGCCCAGGGTCACGCGGATCCGTTCGTCGAGGTTGGCCGCCAGCGACGTCCAGCCGGCGAAGTCCGGGACCCAGAACGTGCCATGGAACGAGGTCGAGACGTCCTTGGGATCGTAGGCCGACGGCGGCTCGCCCTCGCGCTGCTCCTGCGGCAGCGCGAGGTTCACGTCGGGGCGCGAGATCTGCGCCTCGGCGCCGAGCCGCCACGCCAGCTTGCTCAGGCCGCCGGCGCGCTCGACCGTGCGCGTGATCTCGGCGCGCGGCGTGATCGCCGGCTGCGAGATGTGGATCTTCTGGTAGCGGCCGATCTCGAAGATGAACTGCTGGGCGATCCCCGAGAGCGCGAGGTCCGCCGACCACGGGCCGTCGTGGTAGTGCCCGCCGACCGTCGCGCGGATGAACCGGGTGTTGTTGTATAACCGCTTGGCCTTGGCCTCCTCGGGGTCTTGATCCTTGGTCCCGAGGATCTCGAACACGTCGTTGGTGCCGAGGCTCGACAGGTACAGGTCCCACCGGTCGGACAGGCGGTGATCGACGCGCAGCTGGCCGTCGATGTAGCTCGGCACCGTGGTCAGCGACAGGTCGAGGTCGTCGGGCAGGATCGACGGCAGGATCAGATCGATCAGCGACCGACGAAACCCGATCATGTACCGCGTGTCGTCGCCGATCTTGCCCTGGGCGAGCAGGCCGCCGTCGATCACCGAGATCTCGGCCTGCTCGGTGCGCTTGTCCGAGCCGGGCCGGGTGGTCAGCGCGACGATGCCCGACGTCGCCCGGCCGTACTCGACGCCGAACCCGCCGGGAATGTAGTCGAGCGACTGGATCGACTCGGCCGGCAGGATCGCCCGGAAGCCGATGTTGTGGAACAGCACCGGGATCTCGAAGCCGTCGACCAGGACCTTGGAGTCCTGCGGCGACGAGCCGCGGATCACGACGCCGGAGTAGCCGAGCGGCAGCTGGAAGTTGACCACGCCGGGCATCGCGGTCAGCGCGCGGACCACGTCGTTGCCGGTGCCGGGGATGCGCTGCAGCTCCTCGCGGTCGAGCACGGCCGCGCCGGGCGCCGCGGCCGGGGCCTCGCCGCGTACCTCGATGGTCTCGGCGTTGGAGCCTTCCTTGAGCAGGACGACGTCATCGAGCGCCGGGCCGGTCGCCGTCGCGATGCCGGGGTCGAACCCGGCGTGCTCGATGACCAGCGTGGCGTTGGTCGGCGCGTCGATGGTGAACGCGCCGGTGCGATCGGTGCGCGTGGTCTGGGCGACACCGTCGACCCGGACCGCGGCGTTGACCACCGGCCGGCCGTACGCGTCGATCACCCGGCCGGCGACCTTGATCACCGGCGCATCGGCGGCCGCGGCGGGACCGCTGGCGTCCGGCGGCGTGGCCGGATCCGGTGGCGCGGTCGGCGCCGCCGGCTGGGCCGACGCCGAGCCCGCCACGACGCTCGCGCCGGCCACGAGCACGGCAGAGCGAAACAACACACCCGCATATCCGCGCATCACGGTCATCTGGCCTCGAGGT
>DASWOO010001091.1:0-1754 GCA_036404335.1 Kofleriaceae bacterium | reverse complement strand
AGGCCCGGCTGTCGCATCCCAACGTCGTCACGATCTACGAGGCCGGCGAGGTCGCCGGCGAGCTGTTCATCGCGATGCAGCTGATCAAGGGCCAGCGGCTGCGCGACTGGCAGCGCCGCCAGACGCGCCCGGCGATCCTCGCGGCCTACGCCGCCGCCGGCGCCGGCCTCGCCGCCGCGCATCGCGAGGGCCTGTGCCACGGCGGGATCAGCGCCGGCACGATCCTCGTCGGCGACGACCACGGCGACCGCCAGCCGCATGTCTGGCTCGCCGACATCGGCCTGGCCGCGCAGGTCTTCCCCGCGCCGGAGGCCCGGCTCGACGCGGCCGCCGATCAGTTCAGCTTCAGCGCCGCGCTGTGCGAGGCGATCGGCGGCGAGCCTCGCCCCGACGAGCCGCGCCTGCCGCCGCGCACGCCGCGCTGGCTCGCCCGGCTGATCACCCGCGGCCTGGCGCGCGATCCGGCCGCGCGGTTTCCGGCGATGACCGACCTGGTCGCCGAGCTGACCCGCGCGCGCAGCCCGCGGCGGGTCGTCGCGTGGGCCGCCGCCGCGGCCGCCGTCGTCGCCGCGATCACCGCGCTCGCCTGGCCCACGCCGCCGGCGTGCCCGCTCGAGCCCTCGGCGCTCGACGGCGCGTGGGACCCGGCGATCAAGCTCCGGGTCGCCGCCGCGCTGCTCGGCACCGGCGCGCCGTTCGCCGCCAACGTGTGGGCGTCGAGCCAGGCGGCGTTCGATCGCTACGCCGAGCGCTGGACCCTCGCACGCCGCGCCGCGTGCGAGGCGACCCACGTCGCGCACAGCCAGTCGGCCGCGCTGCTCTACCTGCGCATGGAGTGCCTCGCCGGCCGCCGCCGGTCGCTCGCGGCCGCGGCCGAGACGCTGGCGAGCCGCCCGGCGCAGGCGGTCGGCCACGCCGGCGAGATCCTCGAGCAGCTCGGCGACATCGAGCCGTGCGCCGACCCGCGCGTGCTGCACACCCTCGGCCGCGGCCCCGCCGCCGGCCCGCTCGCCGCCCGGCCCGAGCGCGGCGAGGTCCGCCAGCAGCTCGCCCACGCCGACGCCTTGCTCGCGACCGGCGACCTCGCCGGCGCCGCCCCGATCCTCGACGCCGCCACCCGGCGCGCCGCCGGCATCGACGACGACGCGCTGCGCGCCGAGCTCGCCTACTCCGCCGCGCGGCTGACGCTGATGCGCGGCGAGCTCGCTCCCGCGCTGCTCCAGTTCCACCGCGCCGTCGAGCTCGCGATCGCCAGCCACCATGACGAGCTGTCCGCCGACATCTGGCTGCACCTGGCGATCGCCGCCGGCAGCCTCGCCCAGCGCCCCGCCGAGATCGCGAGCTGGCTCGGCCACGGCGAGGCCTGGATCCGCCGGCTCGGCCACGGCACCGACTCGCGCCAGATCGAGGCCCGGCGCGCCCGCGCCTACCTGCAGCTGACGACCAGCGACGCGCCCGCCGCCCGGGCGACGCTGTCCCGCGCCCTCGCCGACGCCGAGGCGCTGTGGGGCAAGGACGATCCGCGGCTGGTCCCGGTGTACCGCGATCGCGCCGCCGCCCACCGCGCGCTGCACGAGGCGGCGCCGACCGTGGCCGACGCCGAGCGCGCCCTCGCCCTCGGGGTCGCGGCGTGGGGCACCGATCACCCGGGCAACGCGACGACCCGCGTGCTGCTCGGCCTGGCGTACCTCGAGCAACTCGGCGACCTCGACCGCGGCGAGGCCCAGCTGCAGCGCGCGCTCGCCCAGTATCCC